>JAQXGF010000024.1 GCA_029006155.1 Lachnospiraceae bacterium | reverse complement strand
TGCAATGCTCGGATTAAACACACCGGTTCGCCTTGGAACCGGAAGAGACGCGGCGATCTGTCTGCCGGGAGATGTCGTATTTGGCTGCGGAGGCGGCGTCCTTTTCATTCCGCCGCATCTGGTAAAAGGCGTTGTAGAAGGTGGAAGAAAAACACAGGTGAAAGATTTGTTTGGGTTCCGTATGATTTCTGAAAACCGTTTTACAACGGCGCAGATTGATAAAAACACATGGACAGAAGAAATGCTGGATCTTTTATTGAAGTTCATTCAGGAGAATCCGGAAGGAGAGCCGTATCGGGACATCGACTGGAGCGAGGAGTATGATCTGGCGCGGAATGGAGATCCGAATGATACACAATCGGCTCTTTGATTGCGGCATAGAGAAGATAGAATGAGGACACAGAGAAAGGAAACAGAACATGGGAAATGTAAAAATTGATCCACGGACACTTCGTATTACGGATATGCGGTTTGTAGATATAGACGGTGCGCCAAAGAGATGCACGCTTTTAAAGCTCATGACAAATCAGGGGCTGGTAGGATACGGAGAAGTAAGGGATGCATCCAGTAAAACGTATGCATTGATGTTGAAAAGCCGGTTGCTGGGAGAAAATCCGTGTGATGTGGACCGCCTGTTTCACAAAATCAAGCAGTTTGGCGGCCCGTCCAGACAGGGAGGCGGAGTGTCAGGAATAGAGATTGCGCTGTGGGATCTGGCAGGAAAGGCTTACGGGGTTCCACTTTATCAGCTGCTGGGCGGAAAATATCGGGACCGTGTAAGGGTATACTGTGATACGGATGTAGACGGAAAACATACAGGTCACGATATGGGGCTTGCCCTGAAAAAACGTATGGATATGGGATTCACATTTTTGAAAATGGATCTTGGCATAGGACTGCTGCTGGATGAGCCGGGAACCATCAATGCTCCGCTTGGACTGATTGAGGATATGAAAACCTATGCCCCACATATTTTAAATGTGCAGGGGGGTTCAGTGACGGCTGACATGGTAAAACAGCAGAAGAGTTATAGTATTGTCACAACGGCACATCCGTTTACGGGGATTCATCTGACAGAGAAAGGGCTGGATTATCTGGAAAATTACGTGAAAGAAGTGCGCGATGTCATCGGATATGAAGTCCCGCTTGCGATTGATCATTTTGGACATGTGGCACTGGAAGACTGCATTCGTTTTGCACGCCGAATGGAAAAATACAATCTTGCGTGGATGGAAGATATGGCCCCATGGATGTACACCGACCAGTATGTGCGTCTGCGAAACAGTACGACCATTCCGGTGTGCACAGGGGAAGACATTTATTTAAAAGAGGAGTTTGAAAAGCTGATCAAGGCCGGTGGAGTATCTGTGATTCACCCGGATATTCTTACTTGTGGAGGTGCACTGGAGCTGAAAAAAATAGCAGATATTGCAGATGAGAACGGAGTGGCAGTTGCAATTCACATGGCGGAAAGCCCGATTGCGTGTATGGCAGCGGTGCATGTGGCTGCAGCGATGCACAATGTACTTGCAGTAGAATTTCATTCGGTAGATGTTCCGTGGTGGAAAGATATGGTAAAGGGGCTCCCGGATCCGTTGATAAAGGATGGATTTATTCAAGTACCGGAAGGACCGGGACTGGGCATTGAATCATTAAATGAAGAGTTGCTGGCCGAACATATCAATCCGGATATACCGGGGATGTGGGAGCCGACGGACGAGTGGAATCGGGAATTTTCAAATGACAGGATATGGAGCTAAGGTACAACTGGCATGGGCAGGAGGAAATGAGTATGTCTGACAGAGCGGAGAAAATTTTAAGACCTTTTGAAGAAAATAAAACATATATGGAAGACCGCATTACATCCGGAATCGAGGCGAACCGTAAGGGACTGGCACAGCTTGTATTTGTGGACAAAGACGGAAATCCGGTGACGAATGTACATGTAGAAGTCCGGCAGAAAACACACGATTTTCGGTTTGGGGCAAACTGCTTTATGATTGATGAACTTGAGACGGATGACAAAAATGCGGAATATAAAAAGCGTTTTAAAGAGCTGTTTAATCTGGCGACGATTCCGTTTTACTGGTGCGATCTGGAGCCAGAGCAGGGAAAACCACGGTTTTCAAAGGACAGCCCGAAGATTTATCGCCGCCCGGCACCGGATCTTTGTGTGGAATTTTGTGAAGAAAATGGAATCGAGCCAAAACTGCATTGCCTGAACTATGACCAGTGGACGCCTTTGTGGGTGAAGGACGAGCCTCAGACAGTAAAAAAATATCTGGATAAACGAATGAAAGAAATTGCAGAACATTATGCAGATCGAATTCCGGGCATGGAAGTTATCAATGAGACACTCTGCCCGAAACTGGGCAAGGAGAGCTTCCGGCAGGGGACCCGTTTCTTTGAGGATCCGGATCTTGTAGAGTGGAGTTTCGAACATGCGCGGAAATATTTACCGTCTACAGAGCTGATTATAAATGAGGCGACAGAGTTTATATGGGGCGGAGGATTCCATTACAACAGAAGTCCTTACTATATGCAGATTCAGAGAGCGCTTGGCCGGGGAGCTTCTATTGACACCATTGGTATGCAGTATCATATGTTTTACCGGGCAGAAGACGAAGAAAAAATGACAGCGCAGTTTTATAATCCCTACAATCTCTATGCAGTCATGGATCAGTATGCGGACTTTGGAAAGCCATTGCAGGTTACAGAGATTACGATACCGGCGTATTCGAAAGAAGAAGAGGATGAAGAACTGCAGGCCGAGATTATCAGGAATCTGTACCGGATCTGGTTCAGTCATCCAAATATGGAAGCGGCAATTTACTGGAATGTAGTAGATGGCTATGCGGCATTTGCACCGCAGGGAGATATGAGCTTTGGGGAAAACTATTATCATGGCGCATTGTTGCGTTTTGATATGACACCGAAGCCGGCCTATTATGCATTAAAGAAGCTGATACACGAAGAGTGGAATACCAGTCTGTCGCTTGACAGTGGTGCGAGATCATCTGTGGACATGAAGGGCTTTTATGGAGAATATGAGCTGCAGATTACCGCACAGGAAAAAACGGTTACGAAATCGGTTCATCTGGAAAAGGGAAGCTCGACAAAAAATAAATGGGTAATTGAAATTTAAATAGATGAAATGATTCCAGGATAAGTCACAGACGGAACTGCATATGCAGTCTGCTGTGGCTTATCGTATAAAACGGAAGGGGAATGTGTATGTATGATTTAACAGGGAAGCGTGCGCTCGTGACAGGCTCGACGCAGGGAATTGGAAAAGCGATTGCAAAGCTGCTTGCAGAGTGTGGAGCGACCGTGATTGTACATGGATCATCAAGCAGGGAAAAATGTGAGCGGGCCGCGCAGGAAATGCCGGGAAATACAGAGACGGCAGTTGAAAATCTGTCGGAAAGCGGCTGCGCACAGCGGCTGTATGACCAGACCGGCGATGTAGATATCTTAGTATTAAACGCATCTGTGCAGGTGAGAAAGGTGTGGGATAAAATTACGGAGGAAGAATTCGCGCGGCAGATGGACACGAATGTACGGGCGTCTCTTTTTCTCACACAAAAATATGTGCCTTATATGAAACAGAAAAAATGGGGAAGAATTCTGATGATCGGAAGCGTTCAGCAGCATAAGCCACATAAAGAGATGGCGGTATATGCGGCAAGTAAGTGCGCTCAGATGAGTCTGGTTTGCAATCTTGCAAAGCAGCTTGCGCCGGATGGCATTACAGTAAACAATCTGAGTCCCGGGGCAATTGCAACGCCGAGAAATGCAGAAGTACTTCAGGATGAAGCTTACGCAAGGCAGGTTCGGGCCGGAATTCCGCTTGGCTATGCAGGAAGCGCAGAGGACTGCGCAGCTGCTGCCCTGTTGCTGTGCTCAGAGGAAGGAAAATACATTACGGGAATTGATCTGATGGTGGATGGTGGCATGCACTTATAAGGAAAGTCGGGGACATTTATGGAAAAAACAGATACACAGATTATGGAATATGGGATCGTGCCGGTGGTTGTTCTGGAAGATGCGAAGGATGCAAAGCCATTGGCAGATGCACTGATTGGCGGTGGACTTTCCTGCGCGGAGGTAACATTTCGCACAGCAGCGGCAGAAGAAGCCATTCGTATTATGTGCAGGGAGCATCCGGAT
>JAQXGF010000023.1 GCA_029006155.1 Lachnospiraceae bacterium | reverse complement strand
GATCGTCTCATTCGTCGCATCGTCCCAGCCATTGCCCTCGGTCTTGCCGGAATAGCCTGCGCCCCAGGATGCATTTGTCGCGGATGTGCTGCTCATGGTGCCTTTACTGCCGGAAGAAACTGTTCCACCATCGGAGACAGCGCCCCCTGCCGTTCCTGAGAACGAATCTCCAGCCGTGCTTTGCCCGGTGCTCTTGGAATGGCTGCTCGCGGATCCCTTCTTCTGAACTGCCTGCCCGGTGCTCGCAGCACTGGTTCGAGCCTGATTCATCGCCGCAAAAAGATCGTCAAAATCAGAACCTCCCGAAGCAGCTCCCGCAGACGATGTGATATGTCCCGCCTTGTCAGAAGCGGTGCTCTTCCGATAAGAAGCCGTATGCACGCCGGAGAGTTCAGAAAGCGCATCATACAGATCCTGTGCACTGCGGTACCGATCCTCCGGGCGATATGCACACGCCTTCAGCACGACCTGCTTCAGCTTCGTACTTCCGTTCTTTGGAGCCGGAAGCTTCTCGCCTTCATAGCGGCGGCGCAGTGCCTCCTGATTTTTCATCGCCGTGATCGGCTCATCCGCATTTAAGAACGGCATCCGCCGGTTGTTCAGCAGCCAGTAAAGCGTGATACCAAGGGAATAAATGTCCGCCTCTTTTCCATACTTCTGTCCGTGCTCGACTTCCGGAGCCGCATAGCCGTGCGTGCCCATCTTCGTTGCGTTCGTCGTATGGTCCTGCACCCGCGCCACACCGAAATCGCCGAGCTTATAATCGCCGAATTTTGAGACCAGAATATTCTCCGGCTTGATATCGCGGTGAATGATATGCCGCGCCTCACAGAGCATCAACGCCTTGCAGATGTCTTTGCCAAGCTTGATCACTTCCGATTCACTGAGCATGCTCTGCTTCGTCGCCTTCTGCAGCGGTGTGAGCAGCTCCATCCGGATAAAGATCTGCCCGCCGATCCCGTCTTTGCGCGGTACGACTGCAAAGTCATCACAGCTGACGATGTTCGTCTGCCCCTGCAGCTCCTTCATCAGCTGATATTCTTTGACATACCTCTGAAGCTCTTCCTGATAGGAAGCCTTCATGCTCGCCTGATCGTAGCCATTTTCATAGCAGGCCTCGATCTCTGCATCATCGACCGGCCGGGACACGACCTTTAAGGCCGCCTGCTCCTTGACGCCGGAAAGATCCCGCTCGATCTCATAGACCCTTCCATAGCCGCCTTCACCCAAATATTTTACGACCGTCCACCCCGGCCACGGAAGGCGGACATTCTTCTTATCTTCCATCCCTGTATCTCCTCTTTTTCACTGACTCCGGTTCCGACGAATGTCAGTCATTTTTCACCATTTCATTTTAAAATAATTGTCTATTTCTGTCAATTATGTTTATTTTTTGTTTGGTTCACCGGTGATTCTCCTTACTCATTTTAAAGCGGTACTGTGTTGATGTCAATTATAATTGCGCATAAAACACTTTTATTGACATCTGTTTTACATAAGCCCATTATAACAAGCGGCTCAGAAAATTTGTTTTTCTGCCGCCGCCTATTCGTTTTCGTATACCCGTCTAAGTCTCAACCCACTGCTTATTGCTTCACGCAATTGAAGCAGGGGACTTGCTTGGCTCGTTAAATTCTATTTCCGCGTGCAACGAGCCAAGTAGTCATGAAATGTTTATTCAATATCAGGAAGTTCGGCATTCCCAAGCCCGCGCTTCGCATCCCAAGTACAATCTGCAAACCGCACACTGTACCCGTCTCTACAGGAGCAGTCACCCAGAATGCCGCCCATGCTGACCTTCCAGTTCGCTTCTTTTGCTTTCTGGAATTCCTCTTCGGTCACGCCTTCGCCCTGCTGTGGCTCTTCATAGTTCAGCGCACCGCTGCTCTTACAATTTTGCACCACGACCAGTGCATCTTCCTTATTGATCTCCTCCGGGTCAGACTGATCTGCATCCACAGACAGCAACACGGCTTCGCCGATTCTTCCGACGATGCCACCGCCCATCACAGACAAGGTGAACAGCTTGGCATCTTCCTGCTCGCCGTTTTCATTTTCGGTCTTCAGATCCGCTTCGCCCATCACCCAGGATTTTGTAAACGAAATAGCTCCGCTGTTTTCACAATCGGAAATTTCCGTCGGAGTTCTCATAAATCCGTCGACGCCAAGAATGCCTCCGATATACCCGTTCGTGGTGGTGCTGGAAAGGTTGCCGCTGTTCTTACAGCCTCTGATTGCAAAAGAAGTGTTGGCATTTCCTTCCTGACTCTTATAATACGCAGTAAAGCACACAATCCCTCCGACATGGTCTTTTGCCGTAATGTCCGCTGTATTCTCACAGTTTTCGACCAGCACTTTCCAGTCATCTGCCATATTTGCCACATAGCAGAGGATTCCTGCCGCATTCTGCCCGGAGGAAGTGATCACGCCGTGATTCGCGCTGTCCGAAATTTCCATCGTTCCTTTCTGCATCGTAAGATGATGGACGATCCCGGCTCCTTCCCCTTCTGTAAAATCCGTCTCATTCGTACAGTCCGTAATCGCAAACGTATTGTCTGCCTTGATTCCGACATCCGCTACGATTCCGGCATAATAATGATTTGCCGCAAATACAATCCCCTCGTTCTGACAATGCGCAATCTTCGCCTGATATCTCGGGTCGCCAAGATAAGCCTCACCTGCAATCCCTCCGACATTTGCCACATCCGCAGTGACCGTTCCGGTATTCTTGCAGTCGCTGATCACGCCATCTTCTCCGATCCCAAAGACATTGAAGGCTCCGACAATCCCTCCGACTGATAAAGCCGCCGTTCCTTTCTCCTCCGTCTGTCCGCCGGCATTTGCTGCTACCGTTCCTTCATTGACACAGTTCGTGATTTTAGCGGAATTTGTACCTGCGATCCCGCCTGCTGCATTTGCAGACGCGCTTCCCTTTAAGACTTCCACATTTCCTCTGTTTACGCAGTCGATGATTCCCTCAAATGCCCCGGCTTCTTCCTCATCGCCCACCGTCGGAACGGAAGAAAAAGAGCCTGCAATTCCTCCGATGTAAGCCTGACCAGCCTGATCGTTATCCAGATCCTTTGCTGCTCTTACGATTCCGTCAAATGTGCATCCGCGGATCGTGCCGTTCGCATTTCCAACCAGCCCACCGGTATAGTCTTCATACCCGATCACCAGTCCATCCACGGTACAGTCGCTGATCTCTGCCTTGGATGATGAACCGGCAATCGCACCGGTATCCAGCGCATCTCCGGAAACTTCTATATATACTTCGGTCAGATTCAGATTTTTGACAGTGCCACCGAATATCTGTGCAAACAATCCGCCATTCTTTCTGGCATCTACCGTATTGTCATCCTCCATGTCCGCGTTTATGTACAATCCGCTGATCGTGTGGCCGTTTCCATCAAACACACCGCCAAATGCTGCTGCGACTCCGATCGGCCGCCAGTCGTATTCCGGCCCCGCCTCGCTCCAGCCTGCATAGTCAGACGTGTCATTCAGACGGATATCCGCAGTCAGGATATAATGCTGGTTCCGGTACTCGGTGCTCCGGTTCTCCTCATCGGAGAGCAGATCCGACAGATACTGCAGCTCCTCCGCAGAGCTGATCTCATATGGCGATTCCTCGCTGCCATCTCCACCCGCAAAAGCGGTCGCCGCTTCCCGATACACCGGCTGCCGCACCTCTCTGTGCTGCTTTTCATAGTTATCCGGCAGGATGCTTTCTGCTTCCGTAGCCGGCTCCTCCGCATTTACAGCACCCCCCGGTATCGTTCCGACCAGACTGATTCCAAGTAATACACATAATAATTTCTTTTTCATACGTTCACCTCATGTTGTGTTGTTTTTGATTCACTGGTGATCTTCCTCACTCATTTTAAAGCGGTACCGTGCTGGTGTCAATTGCAACCACCAGGAAAGCCGGAAAATGAATTTTAACCTTAAATTTCTATTGATAATCATTATAATCAACCGTTTAGAAAATTTGTTTTTAACCAAATCAGGCAAATAACGTAGCGAACCCCGTCGGCAGGATCCATCCCCCCACAGTAGCCTTCAATAAAACTGCAAGGATGAGCTGCAGGGATTGTCTCCGTACAAATGAGAAAAGGGCGGGAGATTTATTTGCATCTCCTGCCCTTCTCACCGTATAGTAATTTATTGCACTAACTCTTCATTTTTTCCTTCGAGCAGCAACAATTTCAGCATTTATCTGAAGCACTTTTATCGCTATTTCCGCCTTGACATCACACATTTATTTTTCACTCTCTGCTTCCGTCGTAACAGCCTCTGTCTCAGCCTCTTCGGTATCTGCCGACTCTGCAGTGTCCACTGCGACACCTTCCGCTCTTGTCAGTACCAGCTCTGTGCCATCCTCGATCTCTCTTAACGTCACGCTGTCTGCATCTGCGGTCACGTATTCGTACTCCTTGCGGCTCTCCACCTTGCCTTCTGCATCGTTCCAGGAAAATGTCACCTTGCCCACATCGCCGTCCTGATCCAGATACGTCTGCTCGATATGGCAGCTGCCGGTCTTCGCGCCGTTGTTCAGATCCAGCGTTTCATCTTTT
>JAQXGF010000022.1 GCA_029006155.1 Lachnospiraceae bacterium | reverse complement strand
TGAACAGGATCGTCTTTTTCCCGTACATGCCAAGGTTCTCTTTCGCCTCTTTTACGACTGCCTCCATATCCTTTTTTCCGGCAACGGTCGCATTGATCTGGGTAAATTCCGACTTTGTCGTATTGGCGATGACGCGGGCGATTGTCGTCTTTCCGGTGCCCGGTGGTCCGTAAAAAATGAGCGAACTCAGCTTGTCTGCCCTGATCGCCCGGTAGAGCAGCTTATCTTTGCCGATGATGTGCTGCTGCCCGACCACCTCATCTAATGTCCGCGGACGGATGCGGGATGCGAGCGGCGCTTCCGTCTGCATGGTCTTTGTCCGTGCGTATTCAAATAAGTCCATGATTGTCTCCTGTTTTTATGCCTGTTACACGTTTATTTTTATATTTATTTTTATCGATATATCATCTGCTATTTAATCTATGTTTGATTATTTCTTCTGTCTTACTTCTATATCTGTATCTCTTATATATCATTCACCCGGGTCAGGCGGATATCGTTACTGGCAGGATCATAAGGAATCCCTCGCAATGAAAGCAGGGAACTTGCCTGATTCATCTCTCTCACAGCAAAATCATCTCATCCACCGTCACGAATTCGTATCCCTGCGCCAGCAGCTCATCTGCGATCTGCAAAGCAGCGTCCACAGACGACTCGTAAAAATCGTGCAGCAGCACAATATCCCCCGGCTCGACGTCTCCCAGCACACGCTGTACGACCGTGCTCGTATTTTTCGTCGTCCAGTCCAGCGGATCCACATCCCAGAGCACCGGGATCATCTCCATCTCGCATTCCAGCGC
The DNA here is from genome assembly GCA_029006155.1 of Lachnospiraceae bacterium. Classification (GTDB taxonomy): domain Bacteria; phylum Bacillota; class Clostridia; order Lachnospirales; family Lachnospiraceae; genus Choladousia. The sequence goes on along the minus strand of JAQXGF010000022.1, from coordinate 2,284 downwards.
CTTTTTCCAGCTGCCAAATGGTGGGCGGACGAACTCGGTTCCGCTGCCGGTCAGCTCCCGGACGAGTGCATCGGTCTTCTGGACTTCCTCGCACGCCTTTGCGTCTGCAATGCCTGAGAGCTTCACATGGTCGTAAGTATGGTTGCCGATGACGTGTCCCTCGTCCGCCATCCGCCGGATCAGCTCTTCATTGCCGGAAATGTTTTCCCCCACGACAAAGAAGGTCGCATGGATGCCCCGCTCCTTCAGGCCGTCGAGCAGCTTCTTCGTGTAGAGAGGATGCGGGCCGTCATCGAAGGTGAGGGCGACGCGCGGACGGGGCGAAGATGCCGTTGTCCCGGAAATGGATGCGATACCGGCCTGTGGTTCGTCCACGGTATCCGTAGATGTCTCTGACTGCACCAAGTAGCGCTCACCAGATGATTGCCCTGTGCATCTTTCTGTCACAAGTCCACTGCCGAATCGCTTACTGATTCCATTTAACAACGCTGTTAAACAAATCCCGGAAGCCAGAATACGTAACAGTACAACCATATTTTTTCTATCTTGTTTCTTTACGGCTGTTACATGGCCCGGCGCAACCGTGCTGTTTGCGTCTCTTAAATCGGTCTTATCACATCGTTTTCCTTCGATATATTTCCTTTTTCGCCTCTGCCATGCCGGTTCCATTTTCTGCAATTTCGATGGTACTTCCACTCTGCTGTTCATACCCTGCCTGCCTCATACACTTTCTACAGTATATGAGTGGTCTTATCCGGCTCATTATAGCATACTCGCGACAAAAAAACTGCATTTTGTACAGAAAAAGGCGAAAAGAAACCGGGCGGCAGGAATGGATTCCTCCTGCCACCCGGCTCAATTTCTGTGCATAATCATAGCAATAAGAAGCTCTTACTTCGCAGTCACTTTCCGGAAATTCTTCTTTCCTTTCTTGACTACGACGCCTTCGCCGTCGAATTTTTCCTGTGCCAGTACGGCTTTCGGATCGGTGATCTTCTCACCATCGACTGCCACACCGCCCTGCTCGACTGCACGGCGTGCCTCGGAACGGCTCGTTGCCAGTCCGGCCTTGTGCAGAAGGGATACGATGTCGATCGCACCGTCTGTGAAATCGTCCGCGGTCAGCTCGGCCGTCGGCATATGCTCGGCGCTTCCGGAGGAGAACAGGGCACGTGCACCTTCCTGTGCCTTCTTCGCCTCTTCCTCCCCGTGAACGAGTGCGGTCAGCTCATATGCCAGGATCTCCTTCGCCTGATTGAGCTGGCTGCCTTCCCATTTGTCCATCTCATCGATCTGCTCAAGCGGCAGGAAGGTCAGCATGCGCAGGCATTTCAGCACGTCTGCGTCGGCTACGTTTCTCCAGTACTGGTAGAAATCGAACGGGGATGTCTTGTTCGGGTCGAGCCATACAGCGCCGCTCTGCGTCTTGCCCATCTTCTTGCCCTCGGAGTTCAGAAGCAGGGTGATCGTCATCGCGTATGCATCTTTTCCGAGCTTCCGGCGGATCAGCTCCGTACCGCCGAGCATGTTGCTCCACGGGTCATCGCCACCGAACTGCATATTGCAGCCGTATTTCTGGTACAGTGCGTAGAAATCGTAGCTCTGCATGATCATGTAGTTGAATTCCAGGAAGCTTAAGCCGCGCTCCATACGCTGCTTGTAGCACTCTGCGGTCAGCATGCGGTTGACGCTGAAATGCGGTCCGACGTCACGCAGCAGCTCGACATAGTTCAGGTCAAGCAGCCAGTCTGCGTTGTTTACCATGAGTGCCTTGCCCTCGGAGAAATCGATGAAACGGCTCATCTGCTTCTTGAAGCAGTCGCAGTTGTGCTGGATCGTCTCTTTGGTCATCATCTGACGCATGTCCGTTCTTCCGGACGGATCGCCGATCATACCGGTACCGCCTCCGATCAGGGCGATCGGGCGGTTGCCTGCCTCCTGCAGACGCTTCATCAGGCAAAGTGCCATGAAGTGTCCGACATGAAGGCTGTCCGCGGTCGGGTCAAAACCGATGTAGAAGGTCGCCTTTCCATTATTAATGAGTTCACGGATCTCTTTTTCGTCTGTTACCTGTGCAATCAATCCTCTTGCAACGAGTTCTTCGTAAATCTGCATGATAGTTACTCCTTTTCTTTATGATGGTTTTTTGTATGTCGGAAGGGATGAGAAGCCGGACGTTCTGTACACAGGCCTCAGACACGTTCGCTTCGCGAACTATCCGCTTGCTACGCAAGCTTCTGTCTGAGGCTGATGGGCGTTCCGCCCATCCCAAAGTCGATATAAA
>JAQXGF010000021.1 GCA_029006155.1 Lachnospiraceae bacterium | reverse complement strand
AACAGTTTACTATAATCCCCGTTAAGGGGCGTAGTATTATGTTTTGGCGGTTTTTTTATTCCCCTTAAATGTTACCCACAACAAATAAAGGAGAAAATGATAATGAAAAAGTACGATGTGATTATTGTAGGCGCAGGTCCGGGCGGAATTTTTTCGGCATATGAGCTTGTAACAAACAACCCCGAAATCAAGGTTGCCGTATTTGAAGAAGGCCATCTTCTTGAAAAGAGAAAATGCCCGATTGACGGTGACAAGGTTAAGAAGTGCATTTCCTGCAAAACCTGTTCGATTATGAGCGGTTTCGGCGGTGCAGGCGCATTTTCGGATGGAAAATACAATATCACAAACGATTTCGGTGGCACGCTCTATGAGCACATCGGAAGAGAGGAAGCCATTGATCTGATGCGCTATGTCGATGAGATTAACGTCAGCCACGGAGGGGAAGAGACGCGGATGTTTTCGACAGCGGGCACGAAGTTTAAGAAGCTCTGTATGCAGAACAAACTGAAGCTGCTCGATGCGTCAGTGCGCCACCTTGGCACAGATATCAACTATATCGTGCTCGGGAATATGTATGAGGAAATGAAGGAGCACATGGACTTCTATTTCCGCACTCCGGTCGATCATGTGGAAGTCATTGACGATGGCTATCGGATTCTCTATGGGGCAGGCGAATATGCAGACTGTAAGAAATGTATCATTTCGGTAGGCAGAAGCGGAAGTAAGTGGATGGAACAGGTCTGTAACGAACTCGACATTCCGACCAAATCGAATCGCGTCGATCTGGGTGTCCGTGTCGAACTCCCGGCTGTCATTTTCTCAGATCTGACCGACGAGCTGTATGAGAGCAAGATCGTATACCGCACGGAGAAATTCGAGGATAACGTGCGGACCTTCTGCATGAACCCGAACGGAATCGTCGTAAATGAAAATACGAACGGCATCGTCACGGTAAACGGCCACAGCTACGAAGGTTCCGATAAGCAGACGGAGAATACGAACTTCGCGCTGCTCGTGGCAAAGCATTTTTCGGAACCGTTTAAGGACAGCAACGGCTACGGTGAGAGCATCGCACGCCTTTCGAACATGCTCGGTGGCGGTGTCATCGTACAGCGGTTCGGTGATCTCGTCCGTGGACGCAGAAGTAATGCGAAGCGAATCGCGGAAGGCATGGTACGCCCGACGCTCGCAGCGACACCGGGTGATCTGAGCCTGGTACTGCCAAAGCGAATCCTGGACGGCATCATCGAGATGATTTATACGCTCGATAAGATCGCTCCGGGTACGGCAAACGACGACACACTGCTCTATGGTGTGGAAGTAAAATTCTACAATATGGAAGTGGACATCGACGAGCATCTGGAGAGCCCGTACAAGGGACTCTACATCATCGGCGATGGCAGTGGTGTGACCCACTCCCTGTCCCATGCATCCGCGAGCGGTGTGTATGTGGCACGGCGGATCGCCCAGGGAGATTAAGTGCAAAACAATGTAAGAATGTAAGCTAGAAAATAGCCCTGTCAGTCAGATATAAAATCGGCTGACGGGGCTATTTTTAATCGGGTCAAGACGCTTCTGATAAACTGTTCGGCTATGCCATATCACATAAGAAGAGATTCACTTGCTAGATGTTTCCTTATGATCCTATAAGCAGTGAGGTGGATTGTGACCGGTGTGCTCTCTCAGGACACAGATTGTTCAGAAGTTTTCTAAGGTTCGTCTAAGGTTCAGCCCATACAATGAACGCAGATAAGCATTCCCCCGCTTCAAGTGCGCGGAGCACTAAGCGGTGGGTGAGGGGGGATGCTTATGTCAGTAGGAGTTAAAAGCTCCTACTGACAGGTCGCGAAGCGACTGCGTTCATGAGCAAGTAGCGAAGCGGATTGCGAATGTCCGCTTTACTACAGAGAAGCGGATTGCTAGGATCCGCCCGAAGGGAACAGTGGCAGGAGTGGAAAGGCAGAGGGCTGGAATGAACAGGAAAAAGAAAAACGAGAAGAAAACGATCGGGCTGGCAGCACTGCTGGCGGCTTCACAGCTTTTACAGGTGGCAAATGTGTCTGCGGCTTCGCAGGAATATTCCGGGGTCACGCAGATCGCATCCGAAGATGTGTATCTGGATGTGAGTGATCTGGACGTATCGCTGGAGGTGGCAGAGGTCTGCGTGTCGGCGGGCGATTCGGTGCAGGCGGGAGATGCTATCTTAAAACTGACGAGCGACAGCTATGAGAAAGCGGTCGCCTACTATGCGGCGGCACTTCTACGTGCGGAAAACACGTTGACCGATACACAGCTGGAATACGATCAGGGTGTTCTGGAGGCAAAGTATACTTATGAGATGGCGCAGGCCGAGGCGGAAAATGCGGAGTCTGTAAAGGAATATCAGACAAATGAGGTGGCAAATGCACTGACGAATCATGCAGATACGCTGGAAGATCTGGAGGATCGCATCGAGGAGCTGACGGATGGGATCGCAGATGGAAGCTATACGACAGGCAGCAGCGCATCCGGTGGAAGTTCCGGTACGGGCAGTGCGGGGAGTGGAAATGCATCTGGCAAAGTATCCGGCGGTGGGCAGGAGTCTGAGACGCAAAGCGAGAGCGGACAGAGTGAATCCGATGCGCAGAGTAATGAAAATGAATCGGAATCAAATGGGCAGAGCGAAAGCAGCCAGCCGGAATCTGGTACGTCTGGCAGCGAGAGCGAAACGGGCAGCAGTGAGCAGGAAAGTGGCGATCAGACAGATAGCGACCAGCAGCAGACCGACAGCAGCACGGGTTCGGATACTTCTGAAAAGTCCGTGGCAGAGCTCAGGCAGGAGCTGACAGCGACCTTAGAAGAGATGGACACACTTGGCACTTCGATCACAGAGACCTTAAAGCAGCTGGCAGAAGGCATGAGCACGGAGGAGACGGACAATCAGTCGGACTATGACACGTACGCAAATCAGCTGAACAACCTGATCACAGAGCTCACCACCGATATTAAGGCACAGGAGCAGGCAAAGGAAAAGCTGCAGGATGGTTCAGAGACTGCCCTGGATGATTCGATCGCCGGAAATACGCGGGTGCTGGAATCGCTGCAGGACATTCAGAAACGCCTGCAAAAATATCAGGGACTGATCGGCACGGTGCTCGGATTGCTGGATAGCGGGAATGATTCAGTGATGATTGATGCCGGGACGCTGGCGGATATCACAGAGTATATACAGCTGCAGGAGAAATGCAGCGGACTTTATACGGGGCTCATTACCATATATGAGAAAAAACTGTCAGACAATGCGAATACGCCAAACGAGACACTGCCGGAAGGCACCGGAAGCGATTCATCAAAAGAACCGGAATCCGGCAGTGGAATGCCTTCCGACAGCGCAAGCGGCAGTATGCCGGCCGGAAGCTCTGGCGGTGGTATGGCGTCGGGAAGCATAGCATCCGGAGCATCTGCCGATAGTGGCAACGCGGGGGCGGACCAGAGCGGGCAGTCAGCCGCTATGGGTACGGATGGTTTTGATACATCTTCCACCGATAGTTCCATTCTTGGAAACAGCTATGACCTGACGCAGGTAAAGAGCCTGCTGGAACAGGAGCCTTCCGATGAGGACGCCGCAGAGGATCTGCTGGAAGAACTGACGGATGCGCAGGAAGAGGTGCAGACGCAATACGAAGAGCTGCAGCGGATGGAGAAAATTTATGAGCTGCAGATTCAGTATACGTATGATACGACAAACCTGGCGGCACAGCTGGCCGAGATCACCTATGAGCAGGAACTTGCAGAGTGGGAGGACACCCTTTCTGAAGCAAAGGAAGAAAAAGAGGCGGTCGAAGAGCAGAAGGCGCTGCTGGATGCGATGACAGATGGCACCGTCGTGGCAGACCAGAACGGAATCGTCGCGTCAGTCTCCTATGAGGAAGGGGATACGGTCAGCAGCAGTGTGCCGGTCGTCAGCTATTATGATACCGATACGGTGACGGTCACACTGGAAATTCCACAGGAGGAGATCGCCGGGATCGCAGTCGGACAGACGGCAGAGGTGCAGATGGACCGGTTTGGAACCGTGGAGGGTACTGTTTCAGAGAAATCCGTAGAGCCGGAGAGCGGCACATCGCGGACGAATGTCGTATATACCGTAGATGTTTCTATAGGAAATGAGTCAGGGCGAATCAGCTCCGGAACGGCAGTGACCGTGACATTGGATGCAGAAAACGCCGATGAGGAGGAGCAGGGATGAGTAAAAAGAAAACGCAGATCACAAGAGTCATCGTGCCGGGTGTGGCAGCGGCAGCGCTCGCAGTCGTTGTGGTAAATGCAAACTGGGGACAGAAGACAGAGGAAGTGACGACATCGGCTTACCGCACTGAGACCGTGCAGCGCGGCACCATCACATCCGGGATCACAGAGAGCGGGACGGTATCTTTTGGCACGGAGGAGCAGGAGTTCAGTGTGTCAGAAGTCGTAGAAGTTTCTTCCTCTTCGGACTCGGATTCGGCCAGCACGGCAACGGCATCTGCGGCCGGTTCGGGAGCTGCATTTACAGCGATGAATCAAGCGGGTGGGGGATCCGCAAATGCCTCGTCGCAGAGCAGCAGTTCTGGCGATACGACGTCTCTGACCGTGGAAGTGGTCTATGTCGCTTCCGGGCAGACGGTATCGGAGGGTGACAAGATTTTAAAAATCACGGATGACAGTATCGCATCCTACCGGGAAGAACTTACAGCAGCGGTGAAATCCGCACAGTTGCAGGTAAAGCAGGAGGAAGTAAACGTCGAGAGCAAAAAGGCGGAAGCCGAGTACAATCACGAGATGTATCTGGCAGAGGGTGAGACAGCGGAAGAGACGTATGAGGCGACGATTGCCAGTCTGGATAAAGCGGTTTCTGACCTGGAAGAAGAGCTGGAGGATGCGAAGGAGACGCTCGACACCTACCAGAGCTATGTTGACAGCGGTTACAGCTATGAGGAGGAACTCGAAGAGGCGCAGGAAGAGTACGACAGTGTAGCATCGGAACTGCAGCTCGCAAAAAACAACCGCACGACGAAAACGATTGAGGCGGAGCAGACGAAGGAAAACGCGCTGACGAATTACAAATATGCGGATCAGCTCTATGAGATCGACACGGACGGTCTGGAAGATGATCTGGATGATGCAAAAGAAACGCTCGAGGAAGCGGAGACGGCGTTGGCGGAATTTGAGGAGCAGATCGGGAACGGGATTGTCTATGCAGCATACAGTGGGACGGTGACGGAGATCGCATATGCAGCCGGGGACGCGATCGTAAATGACGAGGCACTTGTGACGTATTCGGATGCAGAGGATGTGACGATTGCCGTGTCTGTTTCGCAGGATGATATTTCGAAGGTGTCGGTCGGAATGTCGGCGGAGATTGCGCTGACGGCGTACCCGGATGAGACATTTACGGGGATGGTTTCCGGCATCTCGACCTCGGCGACAACCGGCTCCTCGACGGTGAGCTATGAGGTGACGGTAAAATTTGACGGAGATACGGGCAAGGTCTATTCCGGAATGACCGGGGAAGTGACGTTTGCGGAAAAAACGATGGAAGATACCTTATACATTTCCAACCGGGCGGTGCAGCTCGATGGCACGACATCCTATGTAAACGTGCAGGATGAGGATGGCACGGTCCGGAAGGTGGAGATCACGACCGGGTATTCGAATGGATCGGTCGTCGCAGTCGAGGATGGCCTTGAGGAAGGTGAAACGGTACTGCTGGAAAGTCAGGTGGGAGCATGAAAGGAAGCGAATTACTGAGGCTGGTCTGGCTGAATATCAACCAGAACCGGTTCAAGGCGATCATGACGTCGATCGGTATTGTGGTCGGTGCGGCGACCATTCTGCTCGTGATCGGGATTGGCCGCGGTGGACAGATGGATATCGCCGAACAGTTCGCCGAGCTGAATGCGGGCGCGATCGATATCACATATGAATATGAGGGCGAGGAGACGACCTCGGATGGAGGATTCTCGCTTGGCGGGATGTTCGGAGGCGGCGACATGGGATCTGCGATGCCGGGCGGAGGAGTGCCAGGTGGAAGCAGCGACAGTTCGGATGGAAGTTCCTTTACGCCGGGCAATCCGCCGTCGGGTGGCTTTGGTGGAAATGAGGGCGATGGTTCGGATATGCCGTCAGGAGGACCTAGCGGAAATGCAGGCAGTCAGCGCCCGGATGGAGAAGCCGGGGGTTCTTCGGACAACCAACGCCCGGAAGAAAATGCAGATGACGCATCGGATCAGGCAGGTGATGTGGCAGGGGAAAATGATACGACTGGTGAAGCGGAATCTGAGACCGAAGAGAGTCTTATCGCAGACCGCCTCAATCAGGAAGCCATTACTTTAAGCAGCGATGACGTCGATGCAATCGAGACGTATGTCTCCGGAATCAGCGGAGCGACGATCTCCTATACGACGCGGGCGTCGGTGGAGGGTGGCGTGCTCACAGAAGCTCAGACATATACGGTAGCCGGTGTCGAGGAGGGCTTCGCAGACGTTGGCAGGCTGACTCTGGCAGCCGGGAACTTTTTTACGGTCGAGCAGGACGATGCGAAGAGCAAGGTCTGCGTGCTCGGATCATCAGCGGCGACGGAGCTGTTCGGAAGTGTGGATGAGGCAGTCGGAAGCATTTTATATATCGAAGACCGCAGCTACACAGTAATTGGCGTGCTCGATGCATCGAACACCGTTGTATCGAATGTCAGCGTGGATACGGCGCTGCTCATTCCGTATCAGACCGGCATCAAATATATCACAGCATCCATTGATCCGACCCTGACGGTGATTGCGGAAGATGTGAGCACCCTGCAGTCGGTGATTGCAGATGTAAAGACGGTACTCGAAGAGCGCTACCCTACCGCATCGTTTACCTTTTCCGATTCCGGAAGCAAGATGAAAGCGGCAGAGGCGTCGAATCAGACATTGACGATGCTGCTCTCGGCGATGGCAGCGATCGTATTTTTCGTAGGAGGAATCGGCATCATGAATGTACTGTTCGTCTCGGTAAAGGAGCGGACAAATGAGATCGGTATCCTGAAAGCGATCGGAACGCCGCGGTCTGTCATCTTGTTGGAGTTTCTGTTCGAATCAGCGGCGATCAGCCTGATGGGCGGTGTGCTCGGAGTCGGAATCGGCTTTGGCGTGATCCCGTTGATAAATCAGTTTGACGTGCGGGTCGAGCCGAACCTGGTGGCCTGCCTGGCTGCACTTGGCTTTGCGGTGCTCACCGGCACCCTGTTTGGACTGTATCCGGCATGGAAGGCGTCGCGTCTGGAGCCGGTGGAGGCGCTGAATGCAGAGTAGAGAAAGGGGCGAGTCGATGAAACAACGAAAAAGAGGAATATGCTTGCTGCTTGCACTGCTTCTGACAACCGGAGGAGGAGTTGCGGTACAGGCATCAGCGGCCGATGGTACTACTGTGCGGACATCGGATACGACGATGGATTCAGCAGAGCAGACAAGCGCGACAGCAATTGAGAAAGTACAGGAAACAGAGACGGAATCAGAAATATCTGGGAAAATAGAGCCTGGTGAGCGCACTGCTGTGCTTACAGTCGTATCGATCACTGGAAACGAGCTGACCTATTATGAGGAGGAGACGGAGACTGAAAGTGAGAGTGAGACATCTGGGGATGTGAGCAGCGAGTCTGAGACAGAGACTCTGACAGAACAGGTATCTGAGCAGGATGCCTCCTCCGATGCTCAGCAGCCATCCGACAGGCCGGATATGTCCCGGATGCCAAACGGTACACCACCGGGCTTTTCACAGGATGGAACCGGATCGGATCCGGACATGTCTCAGATACCGAGTGGCGCTGCGCCGGATTTTTCGCAAAATGAAAATGACGCATCCGGCACCGCCACAAAGACGGTCTACCTCCCGGTTCCGGTCGTCGTGCACACCGATGACGGAGACCGTACTTTTTCGATTTTAGAGGCGGGCGATCAGCTGCAGGCCACGATCGTGACGGATGAAGACGGGAATGAGACGATTACGGAGCTGTGGCTGCTCGGGACCTTCGAAGGGCAAGGAAAGGAATAGAACGACCATGAAGAAAATCATAGAAATGTCCGGAATTAACAAATACTACACCGTCGGCAATGAGCAGCTGCACGCCTTAAAGGATGTCAGTCTTGAGGTGGAGGAGGGGGAATTCCTTGCGATCCTGGGTCCGTCCGGTTCCGGAAAGAGTACCCTGATGAATGTGATTGGCTGTATGGATAAACCGGATTCCGGGACATACATGCTCGACGGCATCTGCATCGGGGAGGCGAAGGAGCAGGAGCTGACCAGGATCCGGAATGAAAAGATCGGCTTCATTTTTCAGAAGTACCATCTCATCCAGACCTATAATGTGGCCCAGAATATCGTGATGCCACTGCTCATCCGGGGGCTGTCACTGAAAGAGGCGGAGGAGATGAGCATGGATACGATCGAGATGCTCGGACTCTCGGAGCGGATTCACCACAAGCCGCGTGAACTCTCCGGCGGACAGCAGCAGCGCGTGGCGATCGCGCGGGCACTTGTCGGGGAGCCGGCTCTGCTGCTCGCCGATGAGCCGACCGGTGCACTCGATCAGGCGAGCGGAAAAGAGGTGCTCAGGCTGTTTCACCGGCTGCATGAGATGGGGAACACAATCGTCATGATCACGCACGATCTTTCCGTGGCACAGAATGCAAAGCGGATCGTGAAGATCGTAGATGGAGAGCTGTGTGAGATGGGCAAGTAGCGAAGCTGGCCCCGTCAGCAGGCCCCGCAGCAGGCCCCACAGCAGGCCCCGCAGCAAAGCTGCAGGGATGAGCAGCAGGGATGAGCTGCAGGGATGAGCTGCAGAGATGAGCAGCAGGGATGGATTGTGAATATCCGCTTCGATACATGCTCGGG
>JAQXGF010000020.1 GCA_029006155.1 Lachnospiraceae bacterium | reverse complement strand
CTTCCATGTACAGGCTGCCGCAGACCTTTCCGACGACATTCGGGATGACAATCTTTTCAGGGATCTCCGCATGCGCATATCCGATCCCACAGTACTGATGCGAATCTTCCGGGCAGGCATCCAGCTTCAGTACACCGCTCTGGCACATCTGTGCCGGTGACATTGCAACCAGCCTGGATGAACTGATATTGCTGTAAAAGGACTCCTGATTAAAAGTACCTGCATTATTTCCGGCGATATTGACAATCGTCTCTGCGATCATGGAAACCGCTTCCCTGTAATTACCGGAAATCAGCACCGGATAATCAAAGAGCATGTTGGTCGGACTGATCGTGATATCCTCGACCGGATTCGTGGATGGGATCACCTCTTTCCGGTCTCCGTTAAAACCGATACTCATATAGCTCTCCAGCTCCTTTAAAGCTGCATAGCCATTCTGATAAAACGTCTGTTTTATGGAATCTGAACTTGCAAACCCCTCTGCGGTATCCGGCAGCATAATATATCCATATACTTTTACTGCGCCCTCTCCCTCCTTCTGGCAGACCTTTTTAGCCCGTGCCGCCAGATCCATAAAGGTACCGCTTCCGTTTCCACCGCTGATACCGGTCAGGATCATGATATCAACCGGAAGCTTCTTGTGCGGGCTCCATTTTCCCCTGAACAGACTGGCAATCATATCCTGAAACCTTGCATCATTCGTAGATGCCCCATCCTCGGTCACATCATACAGCTTCATTTTTCCGGTAATACGGTCTCTGGAAGATCCTTTTCCGTTAATCTTCTGAATATCATAATCTGCAGGCATGAATTTCCGGAAAAATTCCGGTCTGCGCTCTTCCCCGTATTTCAGAGTCATACGATGGGCAGCACCGTCTGTAGAGGTGTACAGGGTACGCACACCACTTTTATTCTTTGCCCCCTCAATTTCATCGGTATCGGAGTCTACGACCAGAAACTCCACATAGTTCTGATATTCTGCGAACAGCTTCTGGTCGGCGATCTTGATTGCCTCCTTGATTGCTGACACACCACTTCCTCCGGTTGCGATTACAAGCGTCAGCGCATTCTTCCGAGGCGCTTGTTTTCTCGCCGCCGAAGCGCCAAATAACATTCCATTTCCTGCATCCACCTGATCCAGCTCCAGAAATTTCTGAAGTTCATCAATCGAGACAGTTTCTCTTACATCAGCCATGTTTTGGTTCCTCCTGCATCTTTTCTCTTTCTCTTTTATTTCTGCTGACAGCGGGCCAAGTAGCCATGCCATCCCACCCGGGCCAGTACAGCATTCCGGCAGCTCTCATCTTCGCAGCTACTGCTAAACCACAGCTACCAAGAAATTTCTTACTTCCTGCGTTCCAGCTTCACGCTCGTCTCACCCTTCGTCAGTGTTACCGACTGCTTTGGGCTGATTCTCAGCTTTTTTGTTTTTTTCAGACGTACTTTATCGTATTTCGCTGCGCCATATACCAGAGAGTCTAATTTATCCACCCCGGTCAGGTAGACGCTCTTTCCGAATTTATTTCCTGCTTCCAGCTTCACGCCGTTAAAGTTGTTCTGAATGCCGAGATTGCCGAGCAGGTTCTGTACGTTACATTTTGCCTTTTTACCGGCTGAGGTCTTTCCGAATACACAGCTCTTCTTGACCGTCATTCCGGATGTTACATCCCAGGTACCATAGATCTTTCTTCCTCCGAATGCGTAGATCAGAAGGAAAAGAATGATCAGCAGAATCACTGCTGCAATGATCACCGGGATCCGGACCATCTTCCATACCAGTGCTTTTGCATCGCAGGAATTTACTTTTATCTTAATGTTGTGCACCACACTGCTGTCACTTGCATCCGTTGCTTTGACATTGTATACGGCAGTCCCTTTTCCGGTTCCGATTAGATGCATGGACATCTCATCTTTCGTCATCGTGATCACTTCGTTCGTCTCCTCTTCGGATACTTCGACGGTGATCGGCAGACCATCCGGGTCGGCAAAGTAATCAGACCATTGGATCGTCTTTTCCGAATCCTTCGGCACCTTCGCCAGCTTCAGCAAAAACTCCGGGAGCGAATCGGCATTATACGAGAAATCAACGACTTCCTCTGCCCCGTCTTCGATACCATCTACAAGTGTCATCGGCTGATTCACCATCCTCACCGTGAAGCTCTGCTTTGCCGGTGTCTCCATGATTGGATCCTTCGCACTGACTGTGATCTGGTACGCCCCCGCTACAGTTCCGGCCTTCAATGTGAGTTTACCGTCTTCTTCGATCTCTCCGGTGATGCCGGAAGTACTGTCGTAATCGACGGTGTAGGTCAGCGGGTCGTTGTCCTCATTGGTAAAGTACTGGGAACAGTCGATCGGGTCTAAGGATCCTCCGACATTTACTTCCTGATCTGCGATTGTTCCGGTCGCCTCGGTCACGATATTTCCCACATGGAACAAATAGGATCCACTTTCTTTCTGCTCGTTTCGGAACTTATCGCTCTCAACCAGTGTCTTTACGGTATAGTCGCCGCTCTTGTCGAAGGTGAGCGTACCGCTGTAGTTGTCGTCGCTTCCCTCCATCGGGATCTTCTCACCGGTCTCCGCGATATAGAGGTACGCCTTGCTGTCCCGGTAGAACGTCGCAGACGAATACGGGGAATTGTTGTAAATGTAGGAGGCCGTGAAGTCAACGACTGCCCCTTTCAGGAGGTTTGCCTCATTGCTTCCGTTCTCCAGACGGTCCGTCTGCGCATTCAGCTGCAGGTTCATCTCGCGGATCGATACAGCATACAACCCGATCTCCACGCCGTCCGTACCCTTGGCCGTGATGCTCCATGCGCCCTCTTTCGGAGTCAGGAGCTTAGCCGTAATGTATTTTTTATTTTCCCGGTTATCATAGGTGATGATCCGATTGTCATCGACAGTGCTCTTCTGATACGTGTATTCTTTGCCATCCGAATTGCGGATCGTGATCTCATTGACCGCATTGATATTTCCGGTCAGGGTGATATTGGTCTCCGCCACCATCTCTTCGATGTTGAAATCCAGTGATACGACACCGCCCTGAATCGTTCCGGATGCAGTCGTCGGGGTCGCCTCGAAGAATTTTGCAAAGATATTTGCAAATGCATTCTGTGCCTCGGTCGGACTGTTCAACGTGATCCGCTCGCCGTCCGTCTGCTGCGCGATCTTCGGCATCTGATACCAGCCGACCTTTCCTTCCCAGCCACCGTTCTCGACGTTGGCATGATCGTAATTCAGCTCCAGGCAATAGATCGGCCAGCCGTTTGCCGCTGCCTGCTGCTCCTGCTCATTGATCGTCGTATAGTCCAGAGCGTCGTTGTATCGGCTTCCGTCCGCCTCACCGGATACCCGGCCATCACTCAGAAGGATAATGCTGGCAGAATCCGGTGCTGTCCCATTCTTCGTAAGCACATCTCCTGCTGCCTTCAAGGCATAACCAATCGGGGTATAGTTGGAATTCTTATCGGCCGCCGCGCCCTCTTCAGTCACACGGTCAATGACATCCTTAGCCTCCTGCTTCGCGTCCTGATCGGTGATGCTCTGAAGAGAAAATGCTTCCTTTACATTTTTTTCGCCAAGTCCGCCTTTCTGCTCCTCACTGAGCAGGCCATCCATCGGATACGCCTCACTTCCGTAGTTCGGTCCCATCGCGATGACGGCCAGGCGTGCATTCTCTGCCGGCAGCATATCGACAAACATCTTCGCTGCGCTGACGCTTAAGTTCTCTTCATCACTTTTTGCCATGCTTCCGGAGCAGTCCAGAATCAGTACAAAGTCGATCGGCGTATCATTGCTCTGCGCCGCCTGCACCGTGACCGGATAGGCCGGAAACAGGTTCAGGATACACAGGAGCAAGACAAGCAACACCGCTCCCTTCTTTTTGAAACATCCACATTTTTTCCTGTACTTTTCCATTTCTTTCTCTTCCCTTTCTATACATCACTTATGCTGTGTGATTGTATGATAGCTTAATGAAACTACTATACCATATTCTGACAAAACGTTCTGCAATTGTGCATAATCTGCACGTTTTCTGTCATTTTCTGCATTTTATTCCATGAAATGCTCTGATGTATTTTTTACCGCCATCGCATGCGTCCGAAGCCACACATTGACATAACGCTTCACCGTCTTCTGATACCCTCTGCTGATCGGCACCCAGCTGCCGTCCTGCATCAGGAAGGAATTGCCCTCTACCGCCCGCACCGCCGGAAGATATACGATATAGCTCGTATGGCAGCGGACAAATTCTTCCGGAAAGAGCACCTTTTCCAGCACATCCAGACGATCCCGCACCTCGTATGTCCCTACGGTCGTCCGAACGACAGTCACACGCTTGCGCCGCTCA
>JAQXGF010000019.1 GCA_029006155.1 Lachnospiraceae bacterium | reverse complement strand
AGTCGCCCATTATTGACCTCCTTGATGATTTATTTTCTGATCTCTTCTCCAGTCTACAGAGAGATCTTTTTTATGATTTCATTCAACGCAGTCCGCACTGCCGAATCATCCGGCAACTGTACGGTCGGCTTTCCGTCGCAGTCATACTCGTATACCAGATCGTCATGCGGTACTACGCCGAGCAGGTTCAGTCCCTCCTGCTCGAACTCCTCCAGCGTACCGGCATTCAGTTTTCCGCCCGGAGCCCGGTTCACGATCAGTCCCATGGTGGACGGGTTGAGATTGCACTCCTTTGCAAGCTGTGCGATTCTGCCCGCCGCCTGCACGCCACGTCTGGAACAGTCGCTGACAAGAATCAGCGTGTCCACCTTCGGCAGAATACCGCGGCTGATGTGCTCCATCCCGGCCTCGTTGTCCACAACCATGTACTGATAATTCGGCAGAAGCTTCTGCATCTGCGCCTGCAAAATACCATTTACATAGCAGTAGCAGCCTTTTCCCTGCGTCCGTCCCATCACGAGAAGATCGAAATCGTCGTCCTCGTTCAGGCAGCGCTGGAACATAATCTCCGCGTAATCCGCCTTGGACATGCCTGCCGGAATCGGGTTCTGGCTGCTCGTCTCAGCCCGTTCAATCTGCTCACGTACCTCGCCGAGCGTCATCTCCACATCCACTCCGAGCACTTCATTTAAATTCGAATTTGCGTCTGCATCGACCGCAAGAATCGGTGTCTTTCCAAGTTTGCACATAGTCTGGATCAGCAGTCCGGAAAGTGTCGTCTTTCCTACGCCGCCCTTACCTGCAATCGCTATTACGTGTGACATAGTTTCCTCCTGTTGCTTCTGTCCGTACTTATTTTGATTGGCCGGCTTCTGCGGTCATGCCGCAGAGGCCGTGATTGTATTTGAATGAATTAAACGAGAGTGCGCATTCCGGACTCTTTGATGATGCGGGATACATCCTGCCACTTATTCAGTGCGTACAGATGGATACCATCTACACCAAGTGCGCGGTAAGCGTCGATCTGCTTGATCGTGTACTCGATACCAGCTTCCTTGAAGTCTCTTACCTTCTGCTCGTAGAACATATCGAACGGCTTGCCATCTGCATCCTTTGCAGCAAACGGGTTCGGGAACAGCCAGTACTTGGAGATCAGTCTTGCAAGCTCACGCTCCATAACGCAGCCGTTGCGGGACAGTGCCATGTTGATCGTAGCTGCCTGATCCAGGATCGGCATGATACCTACATCGACCGGCATCGTAACGCCAGCGGTGCGGATCTTGTCAAGCCATACCTTGAACTGCTCCATATCCCAGCAGAGCTGAGTCATGATGTAGTCTGCGCCGTTGTCCTGCTTCATCTTCAGAACTGCGATATCCGCATCAAGGCTGCGGCAGGAGATGTGTCCTTCCGGAGATCCTGCTACTGCGATCTCGAACTTGTCGCCGAACTCTTTCCGTGTATATGCTACCAGATCCGTTGCGTAATCAAAATCACCGCAGGTCGTGGTCTCGCCAAGCGGGATATCGCCACGCAGTGCCAGCATATGATCTACGCCCTCTGCCAGATACTGCTCCAGCTGCTGCTTGATGCCTTCCTTTGTATTTTTGATAACGGTGAAGTGCGTTACCGGTGTGGTGCCTGCCTTGATGATCTCCTGACATACCTCACGGTTACGTCCTACGTTTCCGCCGCCTGCTCCATATGTACAGGAAATGTACTCCGGCTTGAACTCGCAGAGCTTTTCAATCGTTCCCGGAAGATTCTCCATGCCCTTATCTGTCTTCGGCGGGAAAACTTCGAACGAAAGAAGCTGTTTTTCTTTCATCAGTTCTGTTAACTTTACCTTTGCCATAGTTGTGTTACCTCCACTTATAATTTTTATATCGCGCACAACCGCCGAATACCCACTGCAGTTGCTGTCGATCTGGAATATGTGGGAGCCTGTGCTCCTAGCAGTTGATCTTGACGACTCCGCCGGTAAGATCCACCATTTTGATGGTACCCTCAACTGTCTTCGTATCACCTAATACGTCTGTCAGCGTAATGAGACTTCCGTCTACTTCAATCTTGCTGACGTACTCCATGATGATACTGTCCGGCTCATCCGTTTTATATGCAGTCGACAGACACATATTGTCCACCTCCCGTCTGCCTATCCAAAACTGGCCTTTACTGCTCCTTTACGGTAGCAAGGGCAAGGCCAAGGTACAGATTACCCTTTTTAAACTCATCCACTGCCTTGCGGATCTGATCTGCTGCTGCATCCTTGCCTTCTGCATGAAGCTTGTCCGCAAGCTGATCCAGCTCTGCAGCGTGATGCTCATTGTGCTTGAGCATATAATCAATCAGCGCTGCTGTCTTATCCTGACATCCGCCGCAGCCGCTCTCACAGTTCTGTGCATCGCAGGCAGCGTGATCATGGTCATGATGATGCTCGTGATCGTGGTGATGCTCATGCTCATGTCCGTGAGAAACCGGATTTCCGTTTTCATAGTAAATGATATGCATATCCTATCTCCCTTCCTGTATTCGCAAAACCGCGCACTGTTTTGTTAATTTTTTGACAGACCAATGCAGCCTTTTGCATTTGGTTACATTATATCATACTTCAATTTTCTTCACAAGAAATGCATTGTACTTTTTTGAGAACTTTTTTCGATTCTTCGACATTTTACCCGCAAACCGCTTTTTACAATTTTACCAGTCTAACTTTTTGAAAAAGGAGCTTTTCCTGCATTGTGCATAAAAAACGCCGTTCGTTAAAAAAGCTACAGACACAGCGGATTTTTGCCGGATTTTTCCTGTTTCAGCAATGTTCCACTGCACCTGCAGCCTGTGTTTTTCCATATTTCGTTGTCAAAGCGGATATTCGCAATCTGTCCCTGCAGCTCATCTCTACAGCTTTGCTGCGGAACCCCGCCTTACGATATGTCATAACCGAATTGCTGCTTCGCCGCTTGATTCGGTTAATTTCTCTGCCCCGGCCACGGAATCAGACTGTTCTCGGTATTGGAGTCGCGCAGCATCAGATTGCTGACTGCTTCCTTCGGGTCTTTTCCCTCAAAGAGAATCTGATTGACCTGCTCAATGATCGGAAGTTCCGTATCGTATTTCTCTGCAAGCTCCATTGCTGCCTTTGCGGAATAGACGCCCTCGACGACCATATTGACTTCCCGCATGGCCTCTTCCATCGTCTTCCCCTGTCCCATCAGGATACCGGCCCGACGGTTCCGGCTGTGCATACTCGCGCACGTCACGATCAGGTCTCCGATACCGGTCAGCCCGGAAAATGTCTCAAGCCGTCCGCCCATCTTCATCCCAAGCCGTGCGATCTCCACGATACCGCGTGTGATCAGCGCCGCCTTCGCATTGTCGCCATAGCCCATACCATCCGCGATTCCGGCCGCCAGCGCAATCACATTTTTTAAGGCACCGCCCAGCTCGATGCCGAGCATGTCCGCGCTGATGTATACACGGAACACCGCGCTCATAAACAATTTCTGCAGAAAACGCGCCGTCTTCTCGGTATGCGCGCCGATCACACACGCGGTCGGCAGAAGGCGTGCCACCTCCTCCGCATGGCTCGGGCCCGAGAGTACTGCCGCCTCCGCCTGCGGAATCACTTCTTCGATAATATCCGTCATCGTAAAGAGCGTGCCCTCTTCAATGCCCTTTGCCGCACTGACAATCACGGTCCCCGGCTCTACGTATGCGCGCATTTTCTCCGCCGTCTCGCGCACTGCTTTGGACGGAACGACGAGCACAAGTATCTTTTTCCCCTGCACTGCCTCCGCAAGATCCGCGGTCACCGCAATGCTCTCCGGAATATGAATCCCCGGAAGCTTGGAAATCTCCCGCTCCTTCCGGACCTTCTCGGCCTCTTCTGCGCGGTGCGACCACAGAGTCACATCATTTCCATTTTCATTTAACAGGATTGCGAGCGCAGTTCCCCAGCTGCCTGCTCCGATCACGCCTATTTCTTCCATTCGTTTTCCTCCCTTCCATATTATGATGTTGAGATCTCTGATACACAGATTGCTTCGCATTTCATACGAACACGAAACACGTGACCTTTTGAGTATCATACTATTATTACAGTCTCACCATTCTATTTCGCTGCCAGTTTATCCATACAGCCATCCCCACATTTTCTCTGCGGAAGTTGCAAAAGGGATCATCTGTAATCAAAATTCCTGCAAAGCAGCCATACCTGCCGCCCCACAGGAATCTTGTCATTTCTTATGATGAAACAGATAGGTCTTCCGCTCTGTCCCGTGCATCAGCCGGACGATATTGGCCCGGTGCATGAAAAATGCAAGTGCCGTCAGCAAAACCGCCACGACATACATCTCATTTAAATGTGCCTGAGACATGCCGAACATTCCATTCTGCCCGAACACAATCAGCTCGATCAGAAATCCGATATACACGAGCAGGGATCCAAGCGACACATAATGCGTCAGCGCCACCGCCAGTCCGAACGTGAGCACGCCGAGCAGCGTCATCTGCCAGCTCATCGACAGAATCAGCCCGGCGGTCGCCGCGATGCCTTTGCCGCCCTTAAAATTCATATAAAACGGAAAGTTGTGGCCCAGCACAACGCCTGCCGCTGTATAGATGGAAAGCAGCGGCAGCATATCCGGATACGTTCCGGCAAAGAGCGCGCGCACGACGAGCACGGCAATCACACATTTAAACGCATCGCCGAGCAGTGTGATCGCCCCGGCCTTTGTTCCGAGTGTGCGGAGCATATTGGTCGTCCCCGCGTTACCGCTTCCGCATTTGCGGATGTCGATCCCATGCAGCTTTCCGTAAATATAGCTGGTCTGAAACAGACCAAACGCATAGCCTATGATAATACAAATCAACCGTTCCATGTTACTTCGCGTCTTTCTCCTTCCGCTCCCGAATGATAAACTTCAAAGAGGTTCCTTTAAAGCCGAATGTATCCCGGATCTTATTTTCCAGATATCTCGTGTAGGAGAAATGCATCAGCTCCTTGTCATTGACAAAGATGACAAATGTCGGCGGCTTCACCGCTACCTGTGTAATATAGTACAGTCTCAGGCGTTTGCCCTTATCCGAAGGCGGCTGCTGCAGGGCCACTGCCTCTGCCATAATCTCGTTGAGCACGCCGGTCGCCACACGCATCGACTGGTTCTGGATGACCATATCGATCGTCTCAAAGAGCTTCGGTACGCGCTGTCCGGTCTCTGCAGAAATGAACAGGATCTCCGCGTACGGCATATAGGAGAGCGTCTGACGCACATCCTGTGTATATTTGTAAATCGTCTTGTCATCCTTTTCGATCGCATCCCATTTATTGACCGCGATGACGATACCCTTTCCTCTGTCATGTGCGATCCCGGCAATCTTTGCATCCTGCTCGGTCACGCCCTCGACTGCATCAATCAGCAGCACGACAACATCTGCCCGGTCTACCGCCGAGACGGTCCGGATGATGCTGTAACGTTCCAGCTCTTCTTTGATCTTGCTCTTGCGGCGCAGTCCTGCCGTATCAATAAATACATATTCGGAACCATTCCACTTTACGACCGTGTCGACCGCATCGCGGGTCGTTCCTGCGATATTGGAGACGATCAGGCGCTTCTCCCCAAGGATCTTATTGATCAGAGAGGACTTGCCGACATTCGGCTTGCCGACAATCGCGATCCGCGGGCGCTCATCCTCCGTCTCATCACCCATGCTCTCATCGAAGCAGGCGATCACATGGTCGAGCATATCACCGATGCCGAGCTTGTTGCTCGCAGAGATCGGATACGGATCCCCGATACCGAGATTATAAAATTCATAGACATCTGCCATGCTCTTCTCAAAATTGTCAACCTTATTGACCACGAGCACGACCGGCTTGTGGGAACGGCGCAGCATATCAGCCACCTTCGCGTCCGCATCGACCAGCCCCTGCTTGCAGTCTACCATAAACATGATGACGTCTGCAGTATCGATCGCGATCTGCGCCTGATCCCGCATCTGGGATAAAATGATATCGCTGCTGTCCGGCTCAATTCCGCCGGTATCAATCAACGTAAAATTCGTATTCAGCCATTCGACATCCGCATAGATCCGGTCACGCGTCACGCCAGGCGTGTCTTTTACAATCGAAATATTTTCACCCGCAAGTGCATTGAATAAAGTAGACTTTCCGACATTCGGGCGTCCTACGATCGCTACAATTGGTTTACTCATCTATTTCATGTCCTCCTTTTCCGTTTTCCCATGCCCCGGGAATTTGTTCCATATAACAGGCAGGCATATCTGTTACCTTCCACTCACCGCACGGACAAAATCACATCCGTCTGATTCTACAATACGAATTTTGATTTGTAAAGCCTTTTCCACATCTGTGACGGTGAGGTCATCCAGAAATACATTCTCGCCACTGCGCAGCATACTGCACGGCAACAGCAACTCCTCTCCCAATTCCTGGTCTTTCAGCTGTGCGATCAGATCCTGCGCGGTAATCAGCCCGGAAACGGTAATGCGCTCCCCGAAAAAATCATTTCGGATCTCATAGACCTGCAGCGTCACATTTGGCAGCTTCTCCCGGATCATCGCGCCGAGCTTTTCCATATACGGCGCGGCAAGCTTTCCGGTCGCCAGAGACAATACACGGTGATGCGATGCATCCGTCTCCATCTCCTCCACTTCTGCCTTTACCTCCTCATAGAGCAGCCGCAGCATGCCGACACCGTTTTCGAGCTGCTGGTAGCCGTCATACCGCTCCTCTTCCGGAAGCGGCCGGCCCGCCAGCAGATACCACTCGTCGGATGCATGGATGAAATGCGTACCCCAGATCGGATACAGCTTTTTCTGCCACCCCTCGATCTGATCGATCACTTCTGCGGCGGACGCCGCATCAAATGGTTCCAGCGGATACAATCCGTCCCGGTACTTTGAAAGGCCGACCGGCACGACCGAGACAGAACGCAGGCTCGGCAGGTACGTCGTCATATCCCGGATCGAGCGTTCCAGCTCTTCTTTGTCGTTTACCCCACGGCAGAGCACGATCTGACCGTTCATCTCAATACCGGCATCTGCCAGTTTTCGGATCTTTGGAAACACATCCCCCGCAAAGCGGTTGTGCAGCATCTTACAACGCAGTTCGGGATTCGTCGTCTGAAAAGAGATATTGATCGGTCCGAGATGATAGCGGATGATCCGGTCAATGTCGTGATCGCTCATATTCGTCAGCGTCACATAGTTCCCCTGCAAAAATGACAGTCTGGAATCGTCATCTTTAAAGTAAAGGGTCTCACGCATACCCGGCGGCATCTGATCGATGAAGCAGAAAATACACTTGTTCCGGCAGGAACGGTAATCATCCATGAGCGAGCTCTCAAACTCGATCCCGAGATCCTCTTCAAACTCCTTTTCGATCTCCAGCTCCCACTCTTCGCCATCCGGCTTGCGGATGAGCACGGTCAGATATTCCTCGTTTGTATAATAATGATAGTCAAATACATCTTCCATCGGCTGGTCATTTACCGTAAGCAGCACGTCTCCCGGTTCAATCTCCAGCTCCTCCGCAATGCTTCCGGGAAGCACGCGGCTGATTTTATGTTCAAACTTTTTCTTCATAATATTAAATCTTCAAATCCATTCCTGTTATTTTCAGCGCCTCCGCATACTCCCCGATTTCAGTCAAAACGAAGCTTCGCCTGCCCTGGTCAAAAAGGAAGCTGCCGCACATTCCTTTTACGGCAGCTTCCATGCATCAGTTTTCGTTCGAATGAAGCATACGCATCGTCCCGAGCAGATCGTTGATCTTACTGGTCGGAGACTCCAGAGTACTCAAGGTGACATCGTGGTTCAGATGCTCCAGAATCATCGCAAGGAACCGCGTCATATCCGCCTCTGCATAATACGGCCGCGAGAGCAGCTCCGGATCACGGTAGTTCAGGTTCGTCGTCAGCACTTTGTTGATATAGCCCTTCTCATAAAATTCATCGAACTTCTCCAGTCCGTCCGTGAACAGCCCGAAGGTCGTGCAGACGAACACACGCTTTGCGCCACGGCCTTTGATCTGCTTCGCTACATCCAGCATACTGTCTCCGGAGGAAATCATATCGTCCACGATAATAACATCTTTTCCCTCCACGGAATCGCCGAGGAATTCGTGCGCCACGATCGGATTCCGGCCGTTTACCACCGTCGAATAGTCTCTGCGCTTATAGAACATGCCCATATCCACACCGAGGATATTGGAAAAATAGACTGCACGGCTCATTGCGCCCTCGTCCGGGCTGATGACCATCAGATGATCATTGTCAATCTGGAAATCCGGAACCGTATCAACCAGTGCCTTTAAAAACTGGTACGTCGGCATGAAAGAATCAAATCCGCTTAACGGGATCGCATTCTGGACTCTCGGATCATGCGCATCAAACGTAATGATATTCGATACCCCCATGTCGACCAGCTCCTGCAGCGCCAGAGAACAGTCCAGAGACTCCCGCTTCGTGCGCTTATGCTGACGGCCTTCATACAGGAACGGCATTACCACACTGATTCGCTTTGCCTTTCCGGTCGCCGCAGAAATGATACGCTTCAGATCCTGAAAATGATTGTCCGGGGACATATGGTTTTCAAATCCGCAGACCTTATAGGTCAGGCTGTAGTTGCACACATCCACGAGAATATACAGATCCGCACCACGAACCGAATCGTGGATCTGTCCCTTTCCTTCTCCGGTACCAAAGCGCGGGCAGCTGCAGCTCAAAAGATACGAATCCTCCACATAGCCCGGGAGCTTCGCAAGAGACGGGTACTTCGTCACCGCTTCCTGACGGGATTTTATCAAATATCCGTCTACCGTTTTCCCAAAATCGCGACAGCCCTCAAGAGCCGCGATTTTCAGCGGTCCGACCGGCAGAATGTTTTCCAGATTATCATACTCAGACATAGACTAGAGGTCCTCCGTTCCGTTTTATTCCTCTCTTTTATAACATTTTGTAAAATCCACGTCAAGAAAATTGGCCGAAAATGTCGTAAATTATTCCCGGATCATCAAAAATCCCGCAAGATTCCCGCGTTTTCCATGGGAAGCGCGATGCGAGAAAAAGAGCTGCGGATTGCAGCAGGTGCACAGATCCGTCACCTCGACCCGTCCCGGAAGCACTCCGGTGCGCAGCAGGTTCTGGCGGCAGGCTTCCCAAAGGTTCAGCTGATATTTCCCATTTTCCTTTTCCCGGTAGAGCTGCGGCCAGAGCTTCTCCTCATAGGATGCCCGGAATTCGTCGATCACATCCTCACTCACTTCATAACAGTCCTGGCAGATCGACGGGCCGATCCCGACGAGCAGATCCTCCGGTCTGGTGCCATACGCCCGTTCCATTGTCTCTACCGTCACTCCTGCGATATCGCTTACCGTACCACGCCAGCCGGAATGAGACAGTCCGATCGCCCTGTGTACCGGATCGATAAAAAAGAGCGGCACGCAGTCTGCATAAAAGGTCGCAAGCACCAGGTTCGGCACATTTGTCACCAGTCCGTCCACATCGGTATAATCCCGTTCCTTTGTATATCCTTTTCCGGCATCCGCCTCTGTCACAACGCGCACATGGTTCGTATGTGTCTGGTGCGTCAGCACGAGGCGTTTTTCATCGAAACCGATCGCCGCTGCGATCCTCCGGTAATTTTCTTTCACGCGCTCCGGGTCATCTCCGCGCGTAAAGCTCAGGTTCATGGATGACAAATCCCCCTCGCTCACACCGCCAATCCGGGTGCTGAAGCCATGCACAAATCCTTTTTCCGCATCCAGCAACGGGAACGATACATAAACCACGCCATCCTTTTCATGCCCGGTCATCTGCCACGTTCCCGGTTTCCGTTTCCATTCCATCTATTATGTTCCTCCTGTATCACTACGAATCCGGTAAAACTTGCTGATAACACGCTTTACCACCCACCGTACGAAAATGCATCCTGAATCAAGGAAATCTCCGCTCCATCCACCGACACCACATCGAACCGGCACGGCGTCATTTCCGGCAGATGATTTTCCATGAGATACCATGCCGCTGTCCCACAGATCCTACGCTGTTTCCGCGCATCTACCGCGCAGCAGCCCTCGCCCATCGTGCGGCCTTTTCGATATTTGACTTCCACAAAGACCAGATAAGCACCATCCCGCGCTATAAGGTCGATCTCACCAAAACGGCAGCGGTAACTGTGCCGCAGGATCTCATATCCCCGGCCTGTCAGATAGTCCGCTGCCTGTTTTTCATAAAATGTTCCTGTTTTTCTTTTATTCACAGCCTCGTCCAGTCTCTCCCCCTGGTCTGCTGCATCAGCAAATGTCTGCCTAAACACAGCCGCCCGGCTCATTGTCCACAGGGACAAAATTCCCGATAAAGCTCCTGCGGTGGATCGGCGTCGGGCCGTAGGTCTGCAGCGCCTCGATATGTGCTGCACTGCCGTAACCCTTATTGGATGCGAAACCATATTCCGGCATGATCGCATCATACTCCCGCATCAGACGGTCTCTCGTCACCTTTGCCAGCACACTCGCCGCCGCGATCGAAAGGCTCTTCGCATCGCCCTTGATGATCGGCACCTGTGGCAATGTGATCCCCGGAATCCGCACCGCATCATTGAGTAAAATCTGCGGCTGTGGATCCAGTGCTGCTATCGCCTGCCGCATCGCCTCATAGGTCGCCTGCAGGATATTGATCTCATCGATTCGCGCCGGGCTCGCCATCCCGATGCCATACGCAACCGCCTTTTCTTTGATCTCATCAAACATCGCTTCTCTGCGCTTCTCGGTCAGCTGCTTAGAATCGTTCAGATACAGAATCTCGCAATCTGTCGGAAGAATCACCGCAGCCGCCACGACCGGGCCTGCCAGCGGACCGCGGCCCGCCTCGTCAATCCCGCACACCAGCCCCTGCTGCTCGTACTGATGCTCATAGTAGCGCATCTGCTCAAGGCGTTCCCGCTCTGCGGCCAGCTTTGCAAGCTGCTTCTGATAGCGCGCGATCAGCGCCGCCACTCCACCACGGGTATCTGCCTGATACTGAGCAAACAACACCGGAAGCTCCTGCTCGCCCGCCTGTTCAAATTCCCGTTTTATCTCTGCAATCGATTTCATCGTATCCTCCTGTGGCCTATATTCCGAGCAGCCCGACCTGTTCAAACGGCCAGATCCGGATCAGCGCCCGTCCAAGAATATCCTGTTTCTGGACATTTCCAACGCTCGGCTCCCGACTGTCTGCACTGTTGTTCCGGTTATCACCAAGGACAAAATACTCATCCTCCCCTAATGTGATCGCCTCAGAAGCCAGTCCGGGATTGCGGATCGCCTCCCTGCCATAGCTCTCATTCAGTACCTTTCCATTGATGTAAATATTCCCATCATGGATCTGCACCGTCTCGCCTGGCAATCCGATGATCCGCTTGATATAGTAGGTGTCCTCCTGATACCGGAACGGAAATACGACAATCTCAAACCGTTTCGGATCCCGGAAGCGATAGGAAAGCTTATCTACGATCAGATTATCCCCGTTCTGCAACGTCGGTAACATGGAGTCACCGCTCACTACAGTCCGTTCTCCCACATAATGGATCAAAAAAAATGCCACCGCTGCAAAAATAATCAGGTAAATCAGCCAACTCACCACTTCTTTTACAGCACTTTTTTTCTTTTTCTTCTGTTCCAAGCTTTCCACCACTTACTTTCCGGACCTTACTGATGCTTCAGAAGTCCAAACTGATTGAGCGGCCAGATACGCAGCCATGCACGTCCGATAATCTGAGATCTCTTGACGTTTCCGACCTCCTCGGAACGGCTGTCTTTACTGTTGTTGCGGTTGTCACCCATCACGAAATACTCATCGTCCCCGAGTGTGATCGGCTGTGCGGCACGTCCCGGATTCTGGATCGTCTCTTTGCCGTAATTTTCCTCCAGCAGCTCGCCATTGATGTAAATATTGCCATCCTCATCGATCTGTACCGTCTCGCCCGGCAGTCCGATAATTCGCTTGATATAGTATTCCTTCTTGCCGGTCGGCGGGAATACGATAATATCAAACCGCTTCGGATCGCTGAACCGGTAGGAAAGCTTTTCCACGATCAGGTTGTCACCGTTGTGCAGCGTATTCTCCATGGATCTTCCATCTACTCTCGTGCGCTGTCCGACAAACGTAATAATCACCCAGGTCAGCACAAGTACAAACCCAATGTAAAATACCCAGCTGAGAATTTCCTTCTTCATATCCACGTTCTGTCCGGCTCCTTTTTCCGAGCCGTCCGTATTCGGCCTCTTTTCTTCGCCCATTTCATCACCGCTTTCTGATTTTTTGGCAGATGTCTGCCAGCTCTTATTGTAACGCCCGCACTGGCTGCTGTCAATTCGATTCCTCTTCCGGTCGCTCCAGTGTCAGACGGCCCAGGCGCCCGCTGCGGAAATCATCGATAAACAGCACTGCCGCCTTCGGATAATCCGGCAGATCACCCTTCAGCTTGCAGCCACGCGCATTCGCAATGCCGCCGAGCAGCTCCAGTTCACTGCCTTCCTCCGGAATCTGATAGCGCGCCTGCAAAAGTCCCGGATAATGGCTTCGCGTATAGCCGAGCAGCCACAGTGCAAGCTCTTCTGCCTGCAGCAGTTCGTCCTTGATCGAGCCAACGACCGCCAGCCGCAGCCCTACCATCTGATCCTCGAACTTCGGCCAGAGGATTCCCGGCGTATCCAGAAGCTCAATGCTCTTGTTCAGCCGGATCCACTGCTTCCCCTTCGTCACGCCCGGCTTATTTCCGGTCTTCGCGCAGGCTTTGCCTGCAAGCGTATTGATAAAGGTGGACTTTCCGGCATTCGGAATGCCGACGACCATCGCGCGCACCGGACGGTTCATGATGCCACGCCTCCGATCCCGCTCAATCTTTTCCTTACATGCTTCCTGAATCGTCTCCTGAATCTTTTTCATGCCTGCACCGCTGCGCGCATTTACCTTTGCGGTAAAATAGCCCTTCTCCTGAAAGAAGGCCGCCCATGCGTCATTTTGCCGTTCATCGGCCAGATCCGCTTTATTGAGCACGATCAGCCGCGCCTTATTTTTCCCCAATTCGTCAATGTCCGGATTGCGGCTGGAAAGCGGGACTCTGGCGTCAATGATTTCAATCACGAGGTCGATGAGCCGGATATCCTCCTGCATCATGCGCTTTGCCTTCATCATATGGCCAGGATACCACTGATAATTCATAGTCTACCTCCATTATCTGACCAGCCCGCGATGCTCGGATGGAGAAAGTACAAACCATACCTTTCCTTCTATATAGGAAGATTTTACCGTCCCCACATCCGCAAAGCGGCTGTCTACACTGTTGTTGCGATTATCTCCGAGTACAAAATACTCCTGATTTCCAAGGGTAATTCCGTCGGATGCCATCCCCGGGTTCGTGATGACTGGATAGCTCTTTTTTTCCAGATATACTTCGCCGTCAATATAAATCATACCATCCTGAATCTGTATGGTCTCCCCCGGCAGGCCGATGATCCGCTTGATGCTCGAATGTCCGGTACTGCTCCCATTTGGCTTAAACGCGACCACATCGCCCCTTTTCGGCGAACCCACCTGATAGATCAGGGTGTCCAGCAGGACGGTATCTCCACCGGAGAGTGTCACGTCCATCGACTGCCCGATATTCGTCCGGGACTGCCCGAAAAAGTAAACGAGCACATAAGCAAACAGAATCACAACAAGAATCTGAAACGTCCAGAGCAGAATGTTCTTTATAATAGAATGCTTCGCACGCCTTTTTTCTTTCATCCGGTTCCCCTTTCCGGTAAAACGTAAACAGGGACAATATACATAATGTACTTGTCCCTGAACGATTCATTATTTTACAAGCTCTTTTACCTTTGCGCTCTTTCCTACGCGGCCTCTTAAGTAGTTCAGTTTAGCACGTCTTACTTTACCGTGTCTGATGACTTCTACTTTCTCAACAGACGGGGAATGCAGCGGCCAGGTCTTCTCAACGCCGATACCGTTGGAGTTCTTACGAACAGTGAAGGTAGCTCTTACGCTTCCACCCTGCTTCTTAATTACGATACCCTCGAATACCTGGATTCTCTCACGGTTTCCCTCTTTGATCTTACCATAAACCTTTACGGTATCACCTACGGAAAACTGCGGTACCTCAGCCTTCAGCTGAGCAGCTTCAATGTTTTTAATAATGTCGTTCATCGTGTTGTTCCTCCTTAATCATTGGATGTTCTTATTACGTATATCTATGCACCGGAAAGTGATGCGACGCTTATTGCCGACCACACTGTATGTGCTGTTCCTGTAACAGAGGACCATCTATTTTCTCACAACGTTCTCATTCTATCATGCTTTATTTGGAATTGCAAGTAGTTTCCGTAAAATTTCCTGTTCGGTGTCACGCACCGGATACGGATCGGCCATGTCTGCTCCCTGGGACCATGCAGCTGTGCCGGACGTAAACGGCAACTGTTCGACCGGCTCCTTCTCGAGCAGCGCACGGAGGAATTTCCGGTCCTTTTTGTCCAGTTCCACCCCGTCCAGCAAGTCCGGGCGGTGCTTTAATGTACGGTACAGAGACTGGTCGCGACGCCAGCGCTCCACATTTGCATGATGTCCGGACAGGAGCACGGGCGGTGTCGCCGTATCATGCCAGACCTCCGGACGGCTGTACTGCGGATATTCGAGCAGGCTTCCGGAAAAGCTCTCCGTCTCGCCGGACTCCTGATTGCTGAGCACGCCCGGCACCATACGGGAAATCGAGTCCATGAGCACCATCGATGGCAGTTCCCCGCCTGTGAGCACATAATCGCCGATCGAAATATAGTCCGTCGCGATCTCGTCGAGCACGCGCTCATCGATCCCCTCATAATGGCCGCAGAGGAACACAAGATCTTCCTCCATCGCCAGTTCTTTTGCCATCTGCTGGGTGAACGTCTTCCCCTGCGGAGTCAGGTAAATCAGCCGGGGACGACGCCCGATGCGTCCGGCGAGATCCGTATACGCCCGGTAGACCGGCTCCGCCTGCATCACCATCCCGGCTCCACCGCCATACGGATAGTCATCGATCCGTCCGTCGCCGCGCGTCGAAAAATCCCGGATATTGATCGTCTGCAGGCTGAGCAGCCCCTTCGCCATTGCGCGCCCGATGATGCTCGTGTGCATCCCGTTTTCGATCATTTCCGGAAACAGAGTCATGACATAGTAATTCATTCCAGAAGTCCCTCCAGCAGATGCACCCGCATCGTTCCCTGTGCTACGTCCACATCCAGAATGCACTGCCCGATCGCCGGGATCAGGACATCTTTTCCATTTTCCATGCGGACGGTGTAGACGTCATTTGCCGCGGTCGTGATCACCTCGGTCAGCTCACCTAAATACGCCTCATCCTCTGTATATACCTTCATGCCGATCAGATCCGCAATGAAGTATTCATCCTTTTTGAGCCGTACCGCGTTTTCCCGTGTCACGTACAGATTCTTTCCTTTAAAGCCCATGATATCCTCAATCCGGTCATAGCCCTTAAATTTCAGAATTACCATATTTTTGAAAAACTTCACATGCTCGACATCTAGTGGAAGCATGTCCTTCCCGGTATCCAGAAGCACCTGCTTCAGCTTCTTGAAACGCTTCGGGTCATCCGTCGTCGGGAACACCTTTACTTCGCCAGCCAGCCCGTGTGTGGAGGTGACGGCCCCTACCTGCAGGATATTGTTCATACGATTCTCCTTAACAACAAAGTCTGCCTCAAAAGCGCTTCATACACTTTCGGGACAGACCTGATTCCTGTCTATTACTGTAAAATATCTACAATCACCTTTTTATCTTCTTTCGATGCTGCAGCTTTTACAACGGAACGAATCGCTTTCGCGATCCTTCCCTGCTTACCGATGACCTTTCCCATATCGGAGGAAGCCACCTTCAGCTCCAGAACGAGTGCTTTGCCGGTGTCCTTTTCTGTGACAACGACCTCGTCCGGATTATCGACTAGAGACTTTGCAATCACTTCGACTAACTCTTTCATTTTTGCTCACCTCTAATCCCGGCTTATTTTTCGATACCAGCTGCCTTGAAGAGCTTTCCAACTACCTCTGTCGGCTGAGCACCGTTTGCAAGCCACTTCTTCGCAAGCTCCTCGTTGATCTTGAACTCGCTCGGATCTGTGTTCGGATTGTAAGTACCGATCTCCTCGATACATCTTCCATCTCTCGGGGATCTGGAATCTGCTACAACGATTCTATAGAAAGGAGCCTTCTTCTGTCCCATTCTTCTTAATCTGATCTTTACTGCCATTTCATTTCACCTCCTTGAATTTTTCAATCTCTATATGGTTAAAAAGGAAGTTTGAACTTACCTCTTTTCCCTGCTTTGCCACCGAGCATTCCGGAATACTGCTTCATCATCTTCCTGCTCTGTTCAAACTGCTTCACCAGCTTGTTCACCTCGCTGATGTCCACACCTGCGCCGTCTGCAATTCTGCGCTTGCGGGATGGATTCAGGATATCCGGATTCGCGCGCTCCTTCGGAGTCATCGAGAGGATCATCGCCTCGATCCGTGCCATCTGCTTCTCATCAATGGCATCCTCAATCTGCTTCATCTGCTCACCGCCCATGCCAGGCATCATGCTCAGAATCTTGGAAATGCCGCCCATGTTCTTCATCTGATTCATACTCTCAAGGTAATCGTCAAATCCGAACTGTGCTTTGCGGAGCTTCTGCTCCATTTCCTTTGCCTTGGTCTCATCGATCGTGTCCTGTGCCTTCTCAATCAGGGAAAGTACATCACCCATTCCAAGGATTCGGGAAGCCATACGGTCCGGATAGAACTGTTCGAGGTCGGAGAGCTTCTCGCCCATACCTGCGTACAGAATCGGCTTTCCGCACGTCGCTTTGATCGAAAGCGCCGCACCGCCTCTCGTATCGCCGTCCAGCTTTGTCAGAATGACACCGTCAATTCCGATCTTCTCCTCAAACATGGTCGCTACGTTTACCGCATCCTGACCGGTCATCGCATCTACGACGAGCACCGTCTGATCTACGGAAACCGCTTCCTTGATCTGCTGCAGCTCCTGCATCATGTCCTCATCGACATGCAGGCGGCCTGCGGTATCAAGGAATACCAGATTGAAGCCGTTCGCCTTCGCATATTCCACCGCACGCTCTGCTATGTATACCGGACTCTCCTTATCGCCGAGTGTGAATACTTCCACACCGACCTTCTCGCCGTTTACCTGCAGCTGCTTGATCGCGGCCGGTCGATATACGTCGCAGGCAGCCAGCAGCGGCTTGCGTCCCTTGGACTTGAACTTTGCTGCGAGTTTTGCAGTCGTCGTCGTCTTACCGGCTCCCTGAAGACCTGCCATCAAAATGACGGTCACTTCCGAAGCCGGACGAAGTGCGATCTCCGTCGTCTCGGAACCCATCAGGGAAATAAGCTCTTCATTTACGATCTTGATTACCATCTGACCCGGATTCAGACCATTCATGACATCTGCTCCGACGGCCTTTTCCTGAACAGCCTTTACAAACTGCTTTACCACCTTGAAGCTGACGTCCGCTTCGAGAAGTGCCATCTTGACTTCCTTCAGCGCAGTCTTTACATCTGCTTCTGTCAGGCGGCCTTTGCCGCGCAGATTCTTAAATACATTCTGAAGCTTTTCTGATAAGCTCTCAAATGCCATACCCTGAACTCCTCCATCAGATGAAATGCGGCTGTGCTACAGCTCCTCCAGAATCTTTCCGGAAAGCTCACGCACCTGTTCTGCCAGCGTTTCCTTGTCAATCGAATCAACCTGTGATGCCAGCTGCTGAATCTGCTTCACATTCTCCCGGATCAGTAAAAACCGCTCCACGAGATGCAGCTTTGACTCATAGTCTTCCAGAATCTTATTGCAGCGCTTCACCAGCTCGTGGATACCCTGTCGGCTCACGCCGAACTCCTCTGCCGCCTCCGAACAGGAAATATCGTTCAGTACGACTTCCTCGTACACCTTTCTCTGGTGCTCCGTGAGCAGCTCACCGTAGAAATCATAGAGCAGCGTCTGCTGCAAAAACTGTTCCATTCGCATCACCTTTGCTATCTTAACCGATCCGGCCGGATCTGTCAAGTATTTTTTATTGACAATTTATTTTCTGTCACTTCCTGCGCTTTCCGATACAATTCCAGACGTTCCGTATGCATTCTGCTGCTTCCTCTTATATATGCTGTGTATATGCAAAAAATATCGAATTTGCAGTCTTTCGTTTCGCGCTTGACTTTTCCCTTTCTCCGTGCTAGAGTGTATTTCGAAAGTTATCTAATTAGATATTTTTCTAAAAAAGGAGGAATGCAGCTTGGCGCTTGCTGATACGTTTAAGGCTTTGTCGGACCCGGCGCGCAGGGAGATCCTGGAATTATTAAAGAATGGCCCGCTCTCAGCCGGTGAGATCGCCCAGAATTTTGATATGACGCAGGCTACCGTGTCTTATCATCTGAAGGTGCTCCGAAAAGCGGATCTGATCCGGGAAAAGCGGGATCGGAATTTTATCTTTTACGAACTAAACATGACGATTGTAGAAGAGCTGATGGCATGGCTGTCAGAACTGAAAGGTGGAAAAACAACATGAAATCTTATAAAAAAGTAATCTTTCTGTCACTTCTCGTGACGCTTCTTCCGATCCTGATCGGACTCATTTTGTGGAACCGGCTGCCGGAACAGCTCCCGTATCACTGGGGCATTGACGGAGCGGTCGACGGCTGGGCTCCCAAAGCGCACAGTGTGTTCCTGATGCCCTGTCTGCTTGCACTCGGACAGATCTTTTTATCCTTTTGTACCTTTGCCGATCCAAAGCGGCGAAATATCCATCGGAAGCCCCTTCTGGTCGTATTGTGGATCATCCCGGTGCTCTCCGTCTTTTTAAACAGCGCGATCTATCTGGTCGCACTCGGCGTATCATGCAACATCCCAGGTCTGATCCTTGCGCTGCTTGGCGTTTTATTTATCTTCATCGGAAACTATCTGCCAAAGCTCCAGCAAAACTACACGGTCGGCATCAAGCTTCCATGGACGCTCGCAGACGAGGACAACTGGACCCGCACTCACCGCCTCAGTGGTAAACTGTTTGTCCTCTACGGACTGCTCACCCTTATCATCGCCGCAGTCTCCGGCCGGATCGGGGATACCGCAAGCTTTATCATTTTTCTTGCGCTGACAGTGATCAACGTGCTGGTTCCAGGTATTTATTCTTATCTGCTCTTTCATGGGAAAATTCAGTAATAGATACTATAAAGAATCCCCTTAAGCAGACGCTCTTTATCTTGTCTGTCTAAGGGGATTCCTGTCAATATCGGCCTTGTCGAAGGAGTTTATTTTTTTACGCCAGCAAAATCTCAAACAGCGCCTTCTTCAGATCCTCATCGATCGCCATCGCAGCGATCTCGCCTGCGATCAATGCGGCGTTTTCGGTGCGGTGGATCAGGTCATTTAACGTCACTTTCAGATCCATCTCGATCTCTGCACGCTTGAGCAGATCAAAGATTCTTCCCTTCACGTCATTTGCTGCCAGCTGCAGCTCTGTGCCAAAGACAATGCGGAATGCATCGGTCGGTGCGGCATCGGGAAGCTCGATCGTATACGTATGCGTCATAGCATCATAGCCCGTCTTCGCCTCGATCTGCACGTCATTCTTGAATACTGCAACGGAAGCCTCTGTGCCGCCGATCAGTTCCAGACGGTATATGCGCTTCTGCGGGATCAGAGACGTATCGCCCTTGGCTGCATGGAGCACGATCGCTTTTTCCTTCTCCCAGTGCAGCTCGATATCCGTCGTCACGCAACGGCCCTCACGGTACGATTCGGTGTCATTTTCATCCTCATATAAGGTAAATACTCCGTCCGCCCCTGCGAACAGCTTCACATTCAGTAACGTCGGATTCTTCGTCGCATCCTGTCCGAAGATCTCATCCGTCATCGGAAGGATCGCGCCCGCCTTTGCCAGCACCGGAATCGTACGGATGTCGCGGTACATCGTCAGCGTCCTGCCACCGTGGTACATCAGGCCGGTGAAGAGATCAAAGTAAGTCCCCTCCGGCAGCCATACGTCGACGGCCCCTGCATTGATACCATCCTTCTTCGGCGCTGTGATCGGCGCTACGATCAGCTCCGTGCCGAACCAGTACTGATTCTTCTTCGCATACGCCTGCTCCTCTTCCGGTGCAAAGTAGTACATCGGAAGCACGATCGGGCGGTTCTCTTTATAAGCGCGGTAGTTCATCGTGTAGAGATACGGGATCATCTGATGACGCAGGCGCAGGAATTTGTCCATGACCTCACGCTTCACCGCATCATACTCCCACGGCTCCTTGTTCCAGAACGGGTTCTTCGTGCTGTGCAGACGGTTGATCGGAGAAAATACACCGTACTGCAGCCAGCGCACCATCAGCTCATCGTTGCGGTAGCCATGCATATGTCCGCCGATATCATGGCTCCACCAGCCATAGCCGATGTTCGACGCACGGTTCGTAAAGTACGGCTGGAAGTCCAGAGACTCCCACGTCGTGACCGTATCGCCGGAAAATCCGAGCGGATAGCGGTGCGATCCCGGTCCTGCATAGCGGGAGAAGGTCATCGGCCGCTTACCATCCCGTCCATTATCCAGATAATGATAGTGATTCAGCATCCAGAGCGGATCCAGCCCTTCGATCTTGCTGTTCTTGCCCTGCTGCCAGTCGATCCACCAGAAATCCACCCCCTGCTTCTCCAGCGGATGATGCAGCACTTCAAAGTACGCATCCAGAAATTCCGGATTGGAAATATCAAAGTTCACCGGCTCCTCCTGCCCGACATCGACGCCCATGCGCTTTGCCATCTCCGGATATGCATCCTCATAGCCCTGCACGCCGTCCGCCGGATGTACATTCAACGTCGCCTTCATTCCGCGTGCATGCAGCCACGAAAGGAAACGCTCCGGATCCGGGAACAGCTCTTTGTTCCATGTATATCCGGTCCAGCCGCTGCCATACTTCTCATCCACATGCACGATATGCCAGTCCATGTCGATGACTGCTACGGTAAACGGCACCTGTTCCTCCGCAAAGCGGTTCATCAGCTCCATGTAGCTCTGCTCCGAATACTCATAATAGCGGCTCCACCAGTTGCCGAGCGCATAACGCGGCACCATCGGCGTCTTACCGCACAGATGATAAAATGCATCCAGGCAGTCCAGATAGTCATGCCCGTAGCCGAAGAAATAAATATCCGTAACGCCCTTTCTTCGCGGCTCGACCCAGCCATCTTCCTTTAAAATCAGAGACTTGCTGTCATCCAGAATGGAAAATCCAAACCGGGACATCAGACCATGCTCGAGCGGGCAGGCACCATTGACACGGTCCAGCGTGCGTGCTGTGCCACCCAGATCTTCTGCCTCTTCGCCATAATGCCAGATGCTGTGGTAATTGCTGATATTGCCACGCACCTTCAGACTCAGTCCGTTCGAAGTGAATTCCTTCTTATTATAAATCAGCTGTACACGCGTTGTGAAAATCTGTAACTCCTCATCGGTCTCCTTCACAGTAAAGTCCACCGGCGCAAAGTCACGGTTGAATACGACCTGCGTCGCACGGTCCTCAAAGGCTCCGGTCTCATCGTACTCCAGCCGGAACAGTCCGTCTGTCAGCACGGTGATCCGATATTTCTCTCCTTTTACTACGTTGTCCGGATGTGCACCCGGAGCAGTTGGCATTTTATACATAGCTCCTCCTATTCCCATTCGTATACAATGGCTTCATATGGTCTTATCATTCTATCACAAATCACGCCATCGTTGTCGTAATTTGAAACATACAGCTTACTCTTTTTCTGCGCTTCCAGAATCTCCTTCGGTACGGTCAGCTTCTGCTCCTCCCCGGTAAAATTCAATGCGACAAACAGGTTCTGACCGTCCAGCTTCCGATTATAAAGGTAGAGTGCTTCATTTTCCGGCTCGTACTCGGTAAAGTTGCCGTACACCGCTACCAGACTCTCATGGCGCAGTGCGATGAGCTTCTGGATATAGTGGAAAATGGAATCCGGATCGGCCAGCTCTGCCTCTGCATTCAGCCAGGTATAGTTCGGATTCACCCGCATCCATGGTGTCCCGGTCGTAAAGCCCGCATTTTTTGAATCATCCCACTGGATCGGCGTGCGCGCATTGTCACGCCCGATAAATTTTGCCGCCTTTAAGAAGGTCTCCGGATCGTCATCCCCTTCTTCCACATAGACCTTCCATGCATTCAGCGTCTGAATATCCAGAAAATCGTCGATACTCTCGAAGACCGTGTTCGTCATACCGAGCTCCTCGCCCTGATAGATGTACGGCGTCCCCTGCATCGTCAGCAGCATCGTATACAGCATTTTTGCACTCTCTTTCCAGTACTTCTGGTCGTCACCCCAGCGCGAGACGCTGCGCGGCTGGTCATGGTTCGCCAGATACAGGCTGTTCCATCCCTTTCCATCTAGGGCGACCTGCCATCTGGAAAGCGACGCTTTGAATTCGGAAAGCCTGATCGGATGCAGATTAAATTTATTGCCGTCCGTATATTCCAGCCCGACATGCTGGAACTGGAAGATCATATCCAGCTCACCGCGGTCGTTTCCGGCATACTTCAGGGCATCCTCCGGCGTCACGCCAAAGGTCTCGCCCACGGTCACGATCTCCGGGTATTTCTGAAAGACCTTCTGATTCATCTCCCGGTAGATCTCATGGATGTGCGGCCCGTTCAGATAGTGCTCACAGCCGGTCGCCTGCTTGCGCGGAATGCCGTCCGGAAGGCCCTCTTCCTTGGAAAAGCCTGCTGCCGCGTCGATTCGGAAGCCATCCGCTCCGCGCTCCATCCAGAAATCCATCATATCATAGATCTCTTCCCGCACCTTTGGATTGTCCCAGTTCAGATCGACCTGCTTCGGGCTGTAGAGGTGCAGATAATACTGATCCGTCTCCGGGCAGTACTGCCACGCCGGGCCGGAAAACCGCGAATCCCAGTTGTTCGGATAGCCACCGTCCTTTCCATCCCGCCAGATATAATAATCGCGGTACGGATTGTCCTTTGACTTCCGGCTCTCCACGAACCACGGGTGTTCATCCGAAGTATGGTTCACGACCAGGTCGAGCACGAGCCGGATGCCACGCTTATGCATCTCCCGCTGCATCTCGTCAAAGTCCTCTAACGTACCATATTCCGTGAGCACATCCCGGTAATCCGAAATATCATAGCCATTGTCATCATTCGGTGACTTGTAAAACGGAGAAAGCCACACCGCATCAATGCCGAGCTCCTTCAGATAATCCAGCCGCTTCGTAATTCCTTTCAGATCACCGATGCCGTCTCCGTTCGAGTCCTGAAAGCTCATCGGGTAGATCTGGTAAAATACTGCTTCCTTCCACCACTTGCGTTCCATTTTTCGTCTCCTCCTTTCCTCCCAGTATACAGTCCTATATACTGGATCAAAGCAAATATTCGCAATTATTCGGATCAAAGTGGATATTCGCAACTATTCAGATCAAAGTGGATATTCGCAATCCGCTTCGCTACTTGCTCATAACCGAGCAGCTGCTCCGCAGCTTATCAGAAGGAGTTTGCACTCCTCCTGATACAAGCAAGCCCCAACCCACTGCTTATTGTTCCACGCAATTGAAGCAGGGGACTTGCTTGGCTCGTTAAAAAACAGACTGCTCATTCATATAAACAAACGAGCAGTCTGTATTTTCTGGTCTTACTTCCACAAGTACGCAATGGCCTCATACGGTCTCAGCGTCTTGTTCTCCAGTGTATCATTATTTTCATAGTTTGAGACATACAGGGTACTTTCCTTCACGTCGATCTCTTCCGGCATCTTAAACTGCTGCTCGCGGTCAGTAAAGTTTAAAATCACCATCAGATTCTGCCCTTCATAGGAGCGGTTATACAAATACAGGCTCTCATTTTCCGGCTCATATTCGGTAAAGTCTCCATACACCGCGACTACTGTCTCATGCCGGAGCGTGATGAGTTTCTTCATATAATAAAAGATGGAATTCGGATCGTCCAGTGCCTCTTTTACGTTGATCTCTTTGTAGTTGTCATTGACCTTCAGCCACGGTGTCCCGGTCGTAAAGCCTGCCTGATCCGAAGTATCCCACTGCATCGGTGTGCGCGCATTGTCGCGTCCAAGCTTCTCTACCGCCCGCAAAAATGCCTCCGGATCCTGTCCACCCTCTTCGACGCGCTCTTTCCATGCATTAACGATCTGGATGTCCTGATAGTCTTTGATCGACGGATATTTTACATTCGTCATGCCGATCTCTTCCCCCTGGTAGACATACGGGGTACCCTGCATCGTGAGCAGCATCGTGTAGAGCATCTTCTGGCTTTCCTTGCGGTACTTGCCATCGTCGCCCCAGCGGGATACGCTGCGCGGCTGGTCATGGTTCGTCAGATACAGGCTGTTCCATGCCACGCCGTTGAGCTCCGTCTGCCATTTGCTCATGATCGCCTTCCACTCGGAGAGCTTCACCGGATGCTGGGTGAACTTGTCACCATTTGTGTACTCCATCGTCACATGCTCGAACTGGAATACCATGCTCATCTCATTCGTATCGTTTCCGGCGTACTTTTTCGCTTCCTCAATCGTCACGCCGGAGGTCTCGCCGACCGTGATGATCTCCGGATATCTGGACATGACATTGGCATTCATCTCATGGAAAAATTCATGAATGCGCGGGCCGTTCTGTTAATGCTCACAGCCGACATTCGACATTTTCGGATCACCGTCCGGGAGTCCCGGCACTTTGGAATACATGCTCGCCACATCGAGGCAGAAGCCGTCCGCGCCCTTCTCCATCCAGAAGTTCATGATGTCATAGACTTCCTGCCGTACCTGCGGATTCTCCCAGTTCAGATCCGGCTGCTTTTTCGAAAAGAGGTGCAGATAATACTGATCCCGCTCCGGGACATATTCCCAGGCCGGGCCGGAGAAGCGGGACGTCCAGTTATTTGGAAGTGAGCCGTCCTCCTTTGCATCGCGCCACATATAATAGTCGCTGTATGCGTTGTCCTTTGACTTGCGGCTCTCTACGAACCACGGATGCTCATCCGAAGAATGGTTCACGACCAGATCCACGATCAGCCGGATGCCACGCTTGTGCATCTTCCGGCTCAGCTCGTCAAAGTCCTCCATCGTGCCAAACTCGTCCATGATATCCCGGTAATCGGAAATGTCGTAGCCATTGTCATCGTTCGGTGATTTGTAAAACGGAGAAAGCCAGATTGCGTCTACGCCAAGCTCCTTCAAATAATCCAGCTTCCCGGTAATGCCCTTCAAG
The DNA here is from genome assembly GCA_029006155.1 of Lachnospiraceae bacterium. GTDB lineage: Bacteria > Bacillota > Clostridia > Lachnospirales > Lachnospiraceae > Choladousia. Next base: position 12,245 of record JAQXGF010000019.1, on the reverse strand, counting down.
TCGCCGATGCCATCTCCGTTGGAATCCTTGAAGCTGCGCGGATAGATCTGATAGATCACCGCTTCTTTCCACCATTTTCTGTCCATTTTTTACTCCTTTACTGCTCCATTTGCAATTCCGGCAACAATCTGTTTCTGGAACAGAAGTACCATCAAAAGTGTCGGGATAATGACGACGATCGCCGCCGCTGTGATCTCACTCCAGAAGATCGTGTACTCGCCTCGCAGATAACTGATACGAACCGGTACGGACTGCATGCTTTCCTGCTGGTTCAGTGTACAGGAGAGCAGGTACTCATTCCATGCTGCGATAAAGCTGATGATCGCAGTCGCAAACACGCCCGGTGCTGCGATCGGGAAAATGATCTTCCACAGGATCGCCCAGGAAGAGCAGCCGTCGATCTTGGCCGCCTCCTCCAGTGCCAGCGGGACCTGCTTGAAGTGTGTTACCATGATCCACGTCGCACTCGGCAGTGTGATCGTGCAGTAAGCCAGGGAGATAAAGTACGTATTCAGGATATTAAACTTGTAGAACATGTTGAAGATCGGTCCGATCAGGATCATCTGCGGGAACATGGAAACGGCAAGGATGATACCCATCAGGATACTTTTTCCTTTGAATTTGAACCGTGCAATGACATAAGCTGTCATTGATGCGACTACGACTACATATAAAGTCGTAATGCCTGCAGTGATAAAGCTGTTCTTTACCGAACGGAGAATGTGCTTATCTACAATAACCGTGATGTAGTTCTGTATCGTCGGGTTGTGTGCGATGATGCTGAACGCACCGGATCCGTGAATCTCTGCCTCCGGCTTAAAGGAGGTAATCAGAATCCAGACAAACGGGAATACACTGATCAGCAAAAACGCGATGATAAATACCCACATTAAAATTTTAAAACCTTTTGAGCTGTTTTTCATGTGTTCGTCCCCCTTTCCTAGTCATTGCTGATTACTTCTGCGCCAAGTACTTTCACGTAAAAGATTGCGATGATCGCAACACATACAAACATACCGATAACGACCGTAGATCCATAGCCATAATTGCTCTGGCCAAACATCAGCTTATACGCATAGACAGAAAGTGTCTCTGTGCCGTTGCCCGGTCCGCCATTTGTCAGGATCGCGATCAGGTCGTATACACGGAACGAATCCAGTGTACGGAACAACAGTGCTACCATGATGCTGGACTTCATAAGCGGCAGGGTGATCTGGAAGAAATTCTTCACCGGACCACAGCCGTCGATCGCGGATGCCTCGTAAAGTCCACGGTCAATGTTCTGCAATCCTGCCAGAAGCAGCAGTGCCATGTACGGGGTCGTCTTCCACACATCGGCAAAAATCGCGGAAGCCATCGCTCCGGTCGATGTCAGAAGCATGTCCGTCGACTTTCCGATCAGGCCAATGTCCGAGAGGATCTTTGATATGATACCAAAGCTTCCATCGTACATGTAGCTCCACATCAGTGCGGAAACCGCCGTCGGGATCGCCCACGGGATCAGTCCGATCGTTCTGACGAGTCCGATTCCCTTCATTGCCTTATTCATGATGAGCGCCAGGCACATACCAAGGCAGAACTCCAGCTCTACGGAGCAGAACATGAAGATCAGGGTGTGCGCCAGCGCTTTCCAGAAACGGGTGTCTTTGATCAGGGTGGAATAATTGCTGCCGCCAATGTAATTGGACTCTACGACAGCCGTCCGCAGGTTCTCCATGATGATCGGAGTATTCTCTCTGTTAAAGAACTCCGCATCCGGATACTTTTCATTATAAAAAGCATTCAGCTTACTTTCAATGTCATCAAACAATGCCTCGAGCTCGTCCTTCTCGCCACTCTTGAACGCCCGGACGCCATCATTGGCATCGTACTTTTCCATCGTAGCGCTGACGGTATTCATCAGCTCGGTCATCTCAGCCTTGTCCTCGTCGGATACGACCGGCTTTCCGGTCATGCCCTGTGTCAGTGCAAGATCCGTATTTAAATAGTAGTTAATGTACTGCAAGTCCTCAACCAGCAGAGATACGTTCAACTGCTCATTGGTATAAAATTTGTTCTTCTGCTGATCGTTCGTCCGATAATCAAAAAACGAATACAGACAGGAGGTCACGATCGGATATACAGAAAATACTGCGATAAATAATAACAGCGGAATGAGAAATACAAACTGTTTCAAAGAAATCCGTTTCATTCCAGCTCCTCCTTTCAGTCATCGGTTCATAAGCTTTTCCTAGAAAGCAAAAGGGCTGCCACCTGTGGATGGCAGCCCTTGCTCAAAACAATGCCTGTTTTACTCGTAATCCTTCAGCAGCTGCTCAACTTCTGCTGCGGTGCTGTCCAGATCCGTCTCTCCGGAGAGATACTTATGAATGGAGATCTGAAGTGCATCAGAGAGCTCTGCGTACTGGGAAGGACTCGGTCTTGCGATCGTATGGTTCAGAGAATTCTGGGTTCCTTCTCTGGAAAGGATCGGATGAGATGCAAGGATCTCTTCGTTGGTCATGTTCTCAAGGTAACCCGGAATGTATCCGCCGACCTTATCAAAGATAACCTGGCCTTCGCCGGTCGTCGCGAACTTCATGAAATCCCAAGCACCCTCTTTGTGCTCACTCTTGGAGTTGATGGCAACTTCCCATCCGCCGATGCATGCGCCGCCCGGAAGGCATCCGATGTCGACCTGATCCGGATGAACGTTGGTCTCTTCTGTCAGAGTACCCCATGCTGACGGCCAGTTTCTCTGGAATACGACGTCGCCGTTTGCCATTGCATCGTTACCATTAGACTCTTTGTATACGAGGATGTCGTCCGGTGTGTAATCTGCATCACATGCCTGCTTCATCAGCTCAAGGCCATGGGAGATATCTGTGAAATTGGAAGTCCACTCATTTGCGTTGCAGACAAGTCCTTCGTACTGTGCTGCCTGAATCGCAAGACCATACTTCGTGCCGCCCTCTCCTGCATACTTTTCAGCCATAGCAAGGAGATCTTCGAAGGTATAGTCACCACTTCTTAAGGTAGCTGCATCTTCCTCAGATACGATATCGGAGCGGAAATACAGAAGTCCGCAGTCCGGATAAAGCGGAATCGCATACGTCTTTGCATTGTAGGTACCTGCCTGAATGGAACCCGGATTGAAGTTTGCCGGTGATAAACCGTCTGCCATCAGGTTCTGATCCAGTGCGTCAAGGTATCCTGCGCCAGCCATGTCACCGGTCCATACGGTATCGATACGTACGACATCATACTCGGTGCTGCCTGCTGCCAGCGCGGTGTTCAGCATCGTCTTTACCTCGGTGGTATCCTTCGGTGCTACGACCCAGTTGATCTCGTATTTGTCCTGTGCTGCCTCATATGCCTCGATCAGTGCCTCTACTGCTCCGTTTCCTGCGTCCTGTGAAAAGAAGGTCACTACCTCTCTGTCACCGTCTGCCAGTGCAGTCCCTGCAAGTGCCATAGAAGCTGCCACTGCGATCGCCATTGCCGTCGAAAACTTTTCGTTAAATTTCAAAGTAAATTCTCGATTTATATCAAACCTTGTTTTTATAAGACTTAATTCACTTTGTTTTGATTTACGAGTGACAAAAATAGCGTTATAATGAGCTTATAAGATCCTGTTTTCTTGTATACAAGCATGAAAAACAGGCATCTGGATAAACGTGCAAGATTAAATTCCACATGCCAAATTTTTGTAGGATTAAATTCGGCAGTGGATTCCATCTTGCTTATAACTTTATTTTTTGAGTAACCATGGTTTCAAAGTAACTTGATCCGCAGATATTTCCTGAAGGCATAATAGTCTATGTAACCTGTTATTCAAAAGCATTTTTGACAGTCTGAATGGAGTGCAGCCATTCAGGCTGTCTCTTGCCTCACTATTGATATGATTCATTAAAATACAGGCATCTCGTTGAGTATAACCATCTAAGCTCTGTCCCTTTGGAATCACATATCGAATATATTCGTGATTCTTCTCAATTCGTCCTTTCTGCCAGGATGAATTCGGATTACAGTAAAAAATTCTAGTGCGGATTTCTCCATTTTTGTTACATTCTATTCGTTCTGGAAATTGAAATTCTATTCCATTATCAGTCAAAATTACCGGAAAAAGTTCTTGAAAAACTTTTATAGTAAGCTTTTCTGTCAAATAATCGAATACTTTTATGACTTGATCCTGTGTTTTTTCTTGCAATACAAAAATAAGCATAAGAGAACAGTTACGGAAAAAGAGTGTCAGAAAAGCCTGTGTACTATTATCCTTCCCACCTTCAACGGTATCCATTTCGACAATCGGGACTTCCGGATTTGCCTGAATAAATTTTTGAAAATCATCATATGTTCGTCCAATACGAAATTGCTTTGCCGCCAGACTTATCCTTGTACCAGTTTTTCTTGGTTTACATTTATAACGTACTTTACGACGTAAATCAATATTTCTGGCAGTAAATACACCTTGATTGATATAGTTGTAAAGTGTTTTTCTGGAGCAAGGGATCTCATGTCCATGAAAGGCATAAATATGCGCTAATGACTGTCCCTGAGCAAGTAACGGAGAAATCAGATCATCAAGCAGGGCGATATCTGCCGCACTCTGATTGATCCCCTGCCTGCATGAAACAAGAAGTTCATGATAGGATCTGTCCGCATGCTGGGCGATATAGTAGGCTTTATTTTTATTGCAAGTCCTCTGTCTGGAACAGTGATTACAGACATAGGGAGCCTTACAAATAGATTCACACCGTGGCTCACGATATTCCGGGCATAAATAGCTGCATTTGGAAACCTGAAGTCTTACGTCGAAACATGTCTTACACATTTTCACACAGTCCTTTTCATCACAGAGAAAACGCATCGTACATTCCTTAAAAAGTGCACATCGAAGAGGTTTTTTAGGATTCTCTTCACGAGGCTGGAAAGTACGATATTTTTTCACTTCTTTCGCGATGGTGCTGGGATGTTTGTCCAGTTTTCTGGCAATGGCAGCAAAAGATAATCCATCGTTCAACCCTTTTTCGATATGGATACGCTGGCTGGTAGTAAGGTGTTTTTGATCATATGATTTATTCTTAGACATAAATAATCCTCCTTTAACGGGAGGAATCCACTAGCCAAGGTAAGCATATCACAAATCGTGTAAGACAAGAATCGTCAAACACGAATTTAAACGGTGAATCAAGAATTTAATATTACATTTTACAAGCCCCACCTGCAAAAACGCTTGACTTGGAGTTCGCTCAAGGGTATATCCTGAGAGTAAGAACGAATCGGTCAGGCATTTTTTACGGGGGTGATAGAGTGACGATTAAGGAGGTCAGTGCAAAGTATCAGATCACGCAGGATACGTTGCGCTATTATGAGCGGGTCGGGATGATTCCGCCGGTGGGACGGACGGCGGGTGGCATCCGGGACTATAAAGAGAAAGACTGCGGATGGATTGAGCTGGCGCTCTGTATGCGGAATGCGGGGCTTCCGGTGGAGGCGATGATCGAGTATGTTCGCCTGACGCAGGAAGGGGATGGCACGATACAGGCCAGGCTGGAGCTTTTGCAGGAGCAAAGGGAGCGGCTGCAGGAGCAGCAGGCGAAAATCGCGCAGACACTGGAACGCCTGAACTATAAGATCGGGCGGTATGAGGAAGCGGTCAAAACCGGGAAGCTGGTGTGGTAGACTGACGGCAAGTCCCCTGCTTCAATTGTGAGGAGCGATAAGCAGTGGGTGGCTTGGAGCGGTAAAATGCAAAAGTGGAAGAAACGAAAAGTATAAATATAAGCAGAAAGCGAGGTATACACAATGGCAGCAATGGAAAAGAAACCGGGTATCGGAGGAGATCATTATATTCCGTATGAGGAGCGCACCGGAGCGGAGTCAAAGGTTTATTTTACAAGAGATCTGTCGGCGGAAGGACTGCAGAAGATCTTTGCACGTGTGAGCGGTCATCTGGAGGGAAAGATTGGGATCAAGCTGCATACCGGTGAGCCGCACGGCCCGAACATCATCCCGCGTCCGTGGGTGAAAAACCTGATCGAGAAGGAGCTTCCGGAAGCGGCGATTGTAGAGACGAATACGTATTATGAGGGTGGACGCTACACGACCGATGCGCACCGCGAGACATTAAAGACGAATGGATGGACATTCTGCCCGGTGGATATTCTGGATGAAGACGGGACGGTCATGTTCCCGGTAAAGGATGCGAAGTGGTTCACCGAAATGTCGATGGGCAAGAATTTGCAGAATTATGATTCCCTGTTCGTGCTGACGCATTTTAAGGGACATACGATGGGCGGCTTCGGCGGCTCGAATAAGAATATTGGAATCGGCTGTGCGGATGGACGGATCGGAAAGGGCATGATCCATACGGTAGAGGGTTCGGATAATCCGTGGAGCATCAGCCAGGAGGAATTCATGGAGCGCATGACGGAGTCGGCAAAGGCAGTCGTGGATCATTTTGGTGAGCACATCGTGTTCATCAACGTGCTGCGGAACATGTCTGTATCCTGTGACTGTGAGGGCGTGGGCGCAGAGCCAGTTGTGACGCCGAATATCGGAATCCTCGCATCGACGGATATCCTTGCGATCGACCAGGCATCGGTGGATCTCGTCTATTCGTTAAAAGAAGAGGATCATCATGCACTGGTCGAGCGGATGGAGACCCGCCATGGACTGCGTCAGCTCACCTATATGAAAGAACTCAAAATGGGCAACGACCGGTATGAGCTGATCGATACGGATCACGGGGATGCAGTCATCACGACGGCGGAGGCTGTGAAAGATGTCGTACCGTTTAAAGAAGAGGTGTAGAATTAGAATTTATATTCCCTGCTTCAATTGCGAGGAGCAATAAGCAGTGAGTTGGAAATTGCTTGTCCTGGATATAATTGCCAAAATTTGCAGATAAAAAACGAATCATAGACAACCGGAGAAAAGATACAGGCAGCTGCGAAAGATGCATTCGAGCATAGTGGCACCTGTATCTTTTTTGTGCTTATGTCTCAGTACTCCATGAAACTGATTTCCGTGTGGACGTTGGATTTGGTATTTATCCCCACGAGTAACGAAACGGGTGTCCATATCTGCAATTTTGTCAGGCAGATATCCGCAATCCGTCCCTGGCTTTGCTATTTACTAATCCACGTCAAATCCCCGGAATACCAAAGCAACCGCACAAAACCATATTGTAAAAATGCATAAAAACGATGTGACAAAATTGTGAAAATGAGAGAATTCAAACAAAGTAATTGCATTCCGCAAAAATGTGTGCTATGTTGGTTACAGCAATTGAAAACGTTACCGAAAACGAAACCGGGAACAATTTATAAAACATATAAGGAGGGCTATTATGTTAAAGAAGAAAATGTCATGGCTGCTGGCTGCAACGATGGTTGCATCAATGGGAATGGGCTGTGTGCCGGCTGCTGCAGAGGAGAGCACCTACGATGGAACGATTCGCTGGCTGAACTACAAGCCGGAGATCGCAGACCAGATGAAGGATGTTATGGCTGCTTACAAAGAGGAGACCGGTATTGATATCGAGATCGAGACCGCAGCATCCAACCAGTACGAGCCGACCCTGACCGCAAGAATGGACAGCTCCGAGGCACCGACCATCTTCGTAGTTGACGGTATCAACATGCTGAACACCTGGAAGGATTACATCATGGATCTTTCTGATACAGAGCTGTATTCCTATGTGACAGATGACAGATATACCATGAATGATGGCAATGGCACGATCTATGGTATCTCCTATGCACTGGAAGGATGGGGCATCATCGTAAACAAGGCAATCACAGATGCATACTTCGCATCCCCGAACAAGACGACCGAGTACACCTCCCTTGATGATCTTTACACCTTCGATGCTCTGAAGGCAGTCGTAGAGGATATGACCGCTATGAAGGATGAGCTCGGAATCGACGGCGTATTCGGATCTACTTCTCTGAAGTCCGGTGATGACTGGAGATACACCGCACACCTGATGAACCAGCCGCTGTACTGGGAGTGGGGCGGAAATGACAAGATCGACCTGAATGGATCTGTTCCGGAGTTTACCTTCGAGTACAGTGAGAACTACAAGAACATCTTCGATCTGTACATCAACAATTCCGTTATCGAGCCGAGCCTCGTAGGTACGAAGACCGTAGATGACTCCATGGCTGAGTTCGCACTTGGAAAGTGCGCAATGATCCAGAACGGTGACTGGGCATGGAACACGATCGCAAATACAGACGGAATTGCTGTAAAGGCAGAGGACGTTTGCTTCATCCCGATTACGACCGGCGTTGAAGGCGAGGAGAACATGGGCCTGAACGTAGGTGCTGGCCAGTATTTCTGCATCAACTCTCAGGCATCAGAAGAAGACCAGAAGGCTGCTGAGGACTTCCTCGTATGGCTGATCAGCTCTGAGACAGGTAAAGAGCTCGTTTCCAAGAAGCTGCAGCTCGTTACCCCGTTCAGCACAATGGCAGACGCAGAGTATGATAATCCACTGTTCGCAAGTGAAAACGCTATCGCATCCGCAGGCAAGACTGCTTACTGCTGGGCTGCAAACCTGATTCCGGATCAGACCTGGAAGGATACTTTCGGTGCCGATCTGCTGCAGTATGCACAGGGTCAGATCGAGTGGGAAGATGTGACAAAGGATGCTGTTGATACATGGGCAGTAGAGAGAGATATCACAAATTCAGCAAATGAGTAATAAGAATTCATAATTCACTTGAGGGGCTGCCGTTTGGGTTCTTACGGCAGCCCTCTTATATAAAAGTGAAGAAGCGTACACCGGTATCCCGGTACAGCGTTCGACAAATGGCAGGACGGCACTGTACAGCCATTTGTGAGGCGCTGTGCCAGCGAAGAGGAGAGGAGAAGTAAAGGAATGCAGAAAATTTATAAAAAATATTTTGCCATATTTACATTGCCAACACTGATTGCGTATATCATCGCATTTGTTGTGCCGTTTTTCATGGGACTGTACCTGTCCTTCTGTAAATTCAAGACGATTGGAAATGCAAAGTTCGTAGGACTTTCCAATTATGCCTATGTATTCCAGGACAGCAATGGATTCCTTGCTGCTTTGTGGTTTACGGTTAAGATTGCAGTCGTCGGCGTTATTACGACAAACGTCATCGCATTTGCACTGGCGATTCTTCTGACCCGCGGGCTGAAAGGTACCAATGTATTCCGTACTATTTTCTTCATGCCGAACCTGATCGGCGGTATCATCCTCGGCTACATCTGGCAGCTGCTTTTAAATGGTATCCTGATTAAGCTGACCGGCGCAGACCTGACCTTCAGCGCTACTTATGGATACTGGGGTATCATCATCCTGTACAACTGGCAGAAGATCGGTTATCTGATGATTATCTACATCGCGGGTATCCAGTCGATTTCCGCAGACCTGATGGAGGCAGCGCAGATCGACGGCGCGAACTACTGGCAGACCCTGCGCAAGATCATCATCCCGCTCGTCATGCCGTCGATCACGATCTGCAGCTTCCTGTCCCTGACAGACTGCTTCAAGATGTACGACCAGAACCTGGCTCTGACCGGTGGTGCACCGGGTACCCAGACTGCGATGCTGGCGATGGATATCTGCAACACCTATTACAACCGGATCGGCTTTGCCGGTATCGGACAGGCAAAGGCAGTGGTATTTACCGTGCTTGTATTTTTAATCGCGATGATTCAGCTCCGTGCGACCAAATCCAAGGAGGTAGAGTAAGATGCAGGAAAAGAAAAAGGTTGTAGATATTGTAATCTATGTAGTGCTCACTGTTTTAGCAGTTGCATTCCTTGTACCGATTGCGCTTGTAATTATGAACTCTCTGAAAAGTAAGCTGTATATTTCGACGACACCGTTTGTGCTTCCGAATGAAGAGAACTTCGTTGGCCTGAAAAACTATGTGGAAGGTCTGACCAAGATTCATTTCTTTGACAGCGTTGGCTATTCTCTGTTCATCACGGTATTTTCGGTGCTGGCAATCGTCATTTTCTGTTCGATGACTGCATGGTTCATCACCCGTGTAAAGACAAAGCTTACCTCTGCGATCTACTATATGTTTATCGCAAGTATGGTCGTACCGTTCCAGATGGTCATGTACACGATGACGAAGACCGCAGATGTCCTGAAGCTGAATAACTACGTTGGTATTATTGTGATTTATCTTGGCTTTGGTGCTGCGATGGCGGTATTTATGTTCTCCGGGTTTGTAAATGGTATCCCGATGGAGCTGGAGGAAGCGGCGCTGATCGATGGCTGCAATCCACTGACGATGTTTATCAAGGTCGTATTCCCGATGCTCAAGCCGATCTCCATCACCGTTGCGATCTTGAATGCAATGTGGATCTGGAATGACTATCTGCTTCCGTATCTGTTGATTGGTACGAAGTACCGCACGATTCCGGTCGCGATCCAGTACCTGAAGAGTGGTTACGGTTCGATCGATTATGGCCATCTGATGGCAGCGATCGTCGTAGCACTGATCCCGATCGTCGTATTCTACTTCGCATGCCAGAAGTACATCATCGAAGGTATCGTAGACGGAGCCGTGAAGGGCTGATAAGGAGGATGACATGGCACATTTTACCTGTAATTTTATTTCTTATGTATTCGACCGGGCGGTCGACGTCGATGTGATCATTCCGGGCGTCACGTCCACAGAGGCGGAGGATCCGAAGGTCACGCACAAGCCGAGATGGAAGTATCCGGTGCTGTACCTTCTGCATGGCTACTGCAACGACTACAGCACGTGGGAGCGCTACACTTCGATCGAGCGGTACGCGGAGGAGCGCCGCATCGCAGTCGTCACCTTTTCCGCTGAGAACAATATGTATATGAAGCTTCAGGATGTGAAAAAGGAGAATCCGATTCAGGGACTGATGGAGCCGGACTATGAAAAATTCCTCATGAAGGAGCTTCCGGACTTCGTGACATCGATGTTCCCGATCTCGAAGAAGCCTTCGGATACGTATATCGCAGGTCTGTCGATGGGTGGCTATGGCGCACTGACCAATGGCTTCCGGCATCCGGATCGATTCCGGGCCGTCGGCGCATTTTCACCGCTGACGACACAGATGCGTGAAAACTACCGGGAGAATCCGGAAGTACCGGCTTATCTGAAAAAATATGAGCCGCTGCTTCTGATTCAGAAAGCGATGAAGCGTGAGAAAATGCCGGATCTGTACTACTGCTACGGAACGGAAGATTTCCTGTATGACATGCAGGAGTGGTTTAAGGAAAAACTGGAGGAAAATGAAGTAAACTGCACGATGGAAGTGCTGCCGGACTATGGACATGAGTGGGCATTCTGGGATCGGGAAGTAAAGGCATTTCTGGACTGGATCCCGCGGACGGATCCGTACTATCTGGAGGCACCGAAGCGAAATATATAAGGAATAAATAAAATCAGGAGGACCGGTTTTATGAAGGTAGATTATAATCCACAGGTGGGGTATCGCAGAACTGTTTTTGAAGATCATTATGATTTCCTTCTGAAGCCGGTCTCTTTTGCTGTGGAAGAGAATTGTTTACGGATTGCCGTAGAGACGTACCGGGGGGAACGGGCGGAGGTAAAGGTCTGTTTTCTGACAGATACGGTGTTCCGATTGCAGATGATTCCGCAGGTGCGCACCGGGCGAAAGGGCAATCCGGTCTTTACACCGGAGCAGCGCATACACGCAGAGCTTTTGGAGCAGGAGCATTTTTTCGAATTTGGCACCGGGCATCTGACCTTGCATTTTTGCAAAGATTACTGGGAACTGTCGGTGTATGAGGATGGAAAGCTGCTGACGAAGGAACAGGTATTTGACACAAATGTGGACAACCGCTGGAAAGTACTTCCGATCGGCTGGCATTGCGACGGGCAGGGAAACTGCTGCCGGATTCACGAGACGATGTATCTGCATTCGGATGAGGCATTCTGGGGATTTGGTGAGAAATTTACCGACCTGAACAAACGCGGGCAGCTGCTGCACTGCTGGCAGAAGGATGCGCTCTCGACGAATACGGAGGACTCCTATAAGGCACATCCGTTTTTTGTGAGCAGCCGTGGCTATGCCATTTTGCTGAATACCTATACCCGCTGTTCTTTTGATATGGGCCATACGTCGCAGGTCAGCTATCAGATGGAGGCGGAAGACGGCTGTCTGGATTATATTTTTATCGGAGGCGGCAGAGGAGACTACAAAGCGCTGCTTTCTCAGTATGTGCAGCTCACCGGTGCGATTCCGCTGATCCCGAAGTGGGCGTTTGG
>JAQXGF010000018.1 GCA_029006155.1 Lachnospiraceae bacterium | reverse complement strand
TTCATGCTCTCGCAATCCTAAAACACCTCAAATCCGCTCATTTTTCTACGAAAAATGGCTACTTTTCGGTGTTTTGCGGGTCAATAAGCCATGCTTTTTCATGCAAGCATGAAACGCATGACCTTTTGACCCTTGTATCATATCATGATTCTATCAAAAAAGGGGCCATCCTTGCGGACAGCCCCATAAAGCACGGTATTTCTTATTTGTTTAGTTTGCCTTCTTCTTGCCCATGATGGTCTGAACGCCCTCCACAGCAAGTACGATCGCCAGGATGACGAGCAGGGTACCAAGACCTGCACGGATCCAGCACCACAGAACCTCACCGGTTCCTGCGGTTGCTGCCTTGAAGTTGGTCAGAATCGTCTGGCAGAGGGAAACGATGGTAACGACGAGCATAAATGCCATCGGGAACAGGAACATCTTGTTGTTCTTGCCCATCGTGCCAAGCCATGCAGCGACAGCCAGAAGTCCAAGTGCTGCCAGCAGCTGGTTTGCTGCTCCGAACAGAGCCCAGATCTTCGCATATCCGGTCATACCAAGTGCGATACCAAGTACTACCGTGATGAGTGTTGCCACATACGGGTTGGTCAGAACCTTCTTGAAGCCAGTTGCATCCTTCCAGGTCTGTCCCGGCTCAAGCCAGAACTCCTGGAACATGTAACGAGCCAGACGGGTCGCAGTATCCAGAGAGGTCAGGCAGAATGCAGATACAGCAAGGATCAGCATTGCGTAAATGACATTCTCCGCACCTGCGAGGAACGGAATGGTCGCACACATACGGGAAATACCGGTTGCAAATACCGCGGTCGGTGTGGTAATGCCATTCGGAACATACTCAGACCAGATATATCCAACTGCACATAAGGATACAAGTGCCAGCGCACACTCGATGAGCATTCCGCCGTAAGCGATCGGCTGTGCATCGCTCTCTTTGTCGAGCTGCTTTGCAGTCGTACCGGAACCAACCAGTGAATGGAAACCGGAAATCGCACCGCAGGCAATCGTGACAAACAGAGCCGGGAACAGGCTTCCCAGAGAAACGCCGGAACCATACTCTGCCTTATCTACAAAACCGGTGAATGCCGGGATCGACAGGGTCGGATGTGCTCCGATAATACCAACGACTGCAATAATCATCATACCATAGAGCAGGAAAGAGCTTAAGTAATCACGCGGCTGAAGCAGAATCCATACCGGAGTAACGGATGCAATTGCAATGTAAATACCTACGATTACCATCCAGGTGCTTCCGCTTAAATAAATCGGATGCCAGTTGTAGCCGACTACCATACAGACAACGATCGCGATGACACCAACAACCGTAGAAACGACCAGAGATGCGTTTCTTCTGTATACCATCATACCAAAGATAATTGCGATCACGATGAACAGAATGGAAATCATAGCAGTCGATGCATTTGCTGCACTCGCTGCCGTATCCAGCACGCCGCTCTCATCATAAGTCGCCTTGAATGTGTTTGCTACGATCGAAGCAAATGCTGCAACTACCAGAATTAAGGTCAGGTAAGAGAATGTCAGGAACAGTTTCTTTGCACGGCTGCCGATACTCTCTGCGATGACCTCACCGATCGACTGTCCTTTGTTGCGGACTGATGCAAACAGAGCACCGAAATCGTGAACCGCACCAAAGAAGATACCACCGATCAGTACCCAGAGCATTACCGGAACCCATCCAAATACGGCTGCCTGAATCGGTCCGTTGATCGGGCCTGCGCCTGCGATGGATGAGAAATGGTGTCCCATCAGCACCGGAGCCTTCGCCGGTACATAGTCATTTCCGTCTTCGAGTTCATGTGCAGGTGTGGTTCTGTTCGGGTCAACGCCCCACTGCTTTGCCAGCCATCCGCCGTAGAAGATGTAGCCAAGCACAAGAATCACAATACCCACAAGTAAAATTACTACTGCATTCATGTGTTTTCGCCCTCCTTTTTCTCTTTACATGAACTTAGTATATTTTTCATAAATTTCGCGTTGCCGCGGCCCATCCGGTTCGTAAAAACCCGGCCTTCCTTACAGACCACAGCAGCTGTATGAACATTCATCCAGCCATACCACGAAAAATGAAAACTTTTGTAAATCCTGCACCGCTTCAGCGCCTTTTCCGCTTCCGGTGTACAGGTGTCGCAGATAAATACCGGTGTGATGTAGCTGTACATATGTCCCGGCTTCGGGTCGATCAGCTTCATGCCCTCTTCGTATGCGTAATTCTTACAGGTCTCATAGAGCTCCTTCGTCAGCTCCGGCATTACAAATATGTAGACATACTCATTGCTGTCCGCATCCCAGAGCTTCGCCTTTTTCACAAGCACATACTTTTCAGAATGCACATAGAACCGGCAATGTGCCGCCAGCGGATATCCATCCTTCCCATCCTCATACTGTTCGATATCAAAATAAGCCTGGTAGCCTTTGAGCATCCGGGTAAATACCTCTGATGTGCTGACTGCCTCTTTCATGTGATCTCTCCTTCATCTCCTGATTTCTGTCTTTGCCGCTTTACCACGCTGCATAATTCTATGCAAAAAAAAGGACATCCTTAAGGATGCCGACAAAAACAGAACTGTTCTTCTCCTGGACCCCATTGTCTAAAGATCTTGTGAACTTTCTTAATAAATTCTAAACGATGTGAAAATGATTGTATCACTGTTTACCTTTGATTTCAATCTTTTTCTACATTTTTTTGCATAAAATTGCATGTTCATTTCCTTATTATACCGATCCGTATACAAAATGTAGCTTTTCTGCGCACATATTTATGCATATGTAGTTTTCTCGCAGACATTCGCTATCTGCGCTCAAATTCTTAATTTTTCTCGGTTCGCAGTTTTCTGACATTTTTTCAGAATTCTTGCAAAAAATCTTTCTTTATTTTTCTGTAAAAAAGTGTTGACAAATGCAGAACGGATGGTTATAATAACGGAGCATGGTTCGTTGGTCAAGCGGTTAAGACGCCGCCCTCTCACGGCGGAAACACGAGTTCGATTCTCGTACGGACTGTCAAAGCCTGTTGCATATCGCAGCAGGCTTTTTTTCTGCCCTTTTCCTTCTGCTTTACAGAACGCCTATTTTCTATTATACTTTTCTTTAAGAATTTTTCAGGAACCGCTACCAGATTCCTGACAGACTTCACTTTCTTATCGGAAAATAAAAGGAGCATACTTTATGAATACCATTGATCTTCATGTACACTCCACCTGTTCCGACGGCACACGGACTCCCACGGAGCTCGTGGCACTGGCGTCTTCGATCGGGCTTTCTGCCTTTGCACTGACGGATCACGACAGTACGGATGGCGTTGCAGAGGCACTTCAGGCTTCCGCTGCACTTCCGGAAGAAAAACGCCCCGAAGTCCTTCCGGGGATTGAATTTTCGACCGAATACCTCGGAAGCGATATTCACATCGTCGGACTGGATATGCAGTTTCAGTCGCCGGAATTTCAGGCAACAGTCGCATCATTCCGGGATGACCGCCTCTCCCGCAATAAAAAAATGATTGCACGTATGGCTGCCGACCACATCGATATCTCTTATGAAGCAATGGCCGCCGAATATGGCGAACAGGTCTGGACCCGCGCACATTTTGCCCGCTATCTGGTGGAACACGGTTACGTCGCCTCCCGTGAGGAAGCATTTGCGTCCCTGATCGGCGAGGGCTGTCGCTACTATGTCCCGCGCAGCCGGATCCGTCCGGAAGAAGCCGTGGATCTGATCCGCCGCTTTGACGGTATCCCGATCCTCGCGCATCCAATGCTCTATTCTTATGATGACGCCGGACTTCGCAAGCTGCTTGCCCGGTTAAAGGAGCACGGACTGCTCGGCATGGAGGTCTATTATTCCACCCATACGCTGCAGCAGGAAGCTTATGTCGCCACACTTGCCACAGAATTTGGCCTGCTCCCATCCGGTGGATCGGATTTTCACGGTGCAAATAAACCGGATATCTCTCTTGGCAGCGGTCGTGGGAATCTCTCGATTCCCTGTGAAGTTCTGGACGCACTACGGGAAGCGCGGGATCGCGCACGTAATATAAAAGGAGGATCTTATGACATTTCGTGAACGATTTATGAATCATGAAGCAGAATTTGATGAAATTTTTGACTTGACAGACAAATGGAATTTCAGCGACGAGACCTGCACGCTCCGCGAATTTCTCGGACTGAATGCCGAGGAAGAGGACATCTGGATCAGCGAGAGCGATGAAGCACTGGAAGCTTTTATGGAACAGGAGCGCAAGGAGGCATCCAAAAAATGAGCACAAAAGTATTTTTTACCGATCTGGACGGTACGTTATTAAACGATCAAAAAGAAATCACACCGGGCAATCAGGCAGCCATCGATGAGGCACTCCGTCAGGGACACAAAGTCGTCATCACAACGGGGCGTCCACTCGCCAGCGCACGGATCCAGGCGGAACGGCTTGGTCTGACAAAGGAAGGCTGTTACATCGTGACGTATAATGGCGGGCAGATCTACGATCCGTACCACAAAGAGACATTATATGGAAAATCCATTTCCCGCAAGCTCGTCACGCCGATCTTCACGGAGGCTTACCGCCGGGGGCTGTATATTCACACGTACTCTCCTACCGGAATCCTCACGGAAAAGGATTGTCCGGAATTGCATCACTATGCCGGTAACACACTCATGTCCTACGAGATCGTAAAGAATGTCAGCGAAGCGCTGCCGGAAGATCCGTATAAACTTCTGGCGATTCACGAGACCGATCTGGCCTGTCTGGAAGCGTTCCGCGACTACATCAAGACGACCTATGCCGGGATTCTGGACAGCTTTCTCTCCAGCGCCACCTATCTTGAGATCGTTCCGACCGGCATCTCCAAGGGCTTCGCTGTCCGGTGGATGTGCGACTTTCTACAGATCCCGATCGAAAATTCCGTCTCAGCCGGGGACGCCCAGAACGATATCGCCATGCTCGAAGCGGCTCACATCGGCGCCGTCATGTGCAACGCTTTTCCGGGCATTGCAGAGCACGGGAACTATGTCACGACCGCAGACAACAATCATGACGGGGTCGCGGAGATCATTCATAAATTTATTCTGAATGATTCACGCATGTTTAAAAAATAATGTTTAAGCCTCAGAAATACAAGATCTGATAAGTCTTACTGATCCGTGTATTTCTGAGGCTTTTTTCAAAAATTCTTATTTATTTTTTTCTTCTGCGGATAAATACCACGAGTAAGATGATAAATACCGCACAGGATACGACTGCCAGCGCTACGACGGTCGCAATCGGTGTCTCATCGCCGGTCTGTACTCCGGCTGCCTTTGTGATCACTTTAAAGGTCACGGTCTTCGTATCTGCCGTGCCATCGGATACCCAGCTGTTGCCATCGTATACGTCTTTGTTGTATGTCACCTTTAAGGTGTACTCTCCTGTCGCATTGATCGCCATGGATACCGAATACGGAGACTGCAGCGTGCCGGTCACATTTCCGATCTGATAGCCGGACGGACGATAACGATAATCACCCGGGTTCGGATTGGAATTCGACATGCCTGCTCCGGATGCCGTAAACTTGATCGTCTCGCCGGTGTAGTACTGACCGCCTGCGACCAGATCCAGAATCGTATTGTCATCGGTCGACGGGCCGTCCTTGTAGGTCGCCCGGACACTCACATTGCCGGCCGGCATCGTGAACGTCGTCTTCCATCTGGAACCGTCTGCAAAGGAAACATTGCCGCTTACGGATTCCCACTTCGAAAATTCTCTTCCACTCGCCGGATAATTCGACTGAATCGTCACCTGATCGCCCGCATGATAAGACTGCTGATCTGCACTGCCGTTCTCCACAGAGACGGTATAGGCGATCTGTTTGTAATGTGCCGATACGGTCACATCGGATGCCGGCATCGTGAACGTCGTGGAAGCACTGTACGCGTCTGCCAGCGATGCATTCTGCGTGTCGACCGACCAGTAATCAAACTCATAGCCATCCGGAGCCTTATTTGCCGTCAAGGTCACACCAACCCCGCTGACACATTTCTCGTAATTCGCCGTTCCGTCTTTTACCGTGACAGCATACTGAATTCCTTCGTATTCCGCACGGATATTCAGATCCTGATCTTTCACGGTCAGCCAGATGGTCTGTTCATAAGCGGCATCTCCGATATCGTATGCCCCGTCATTGATCACCCATTTTGAGAACGTCTGTCCTTCCGGTCCAGGATTGGCGGTGACTGTAATCGAGGTATCCGGCTCGCAGTCCAGCTCTGTAGATGCATTGTTGATCAGGCCGTTTGCAACGGTCACTTTATACGTCTTTGTCTTATAGTTTGCGTGGATATTTAATGTATCGCAATCCGGAAGCGTAAAGGTCGTCGTCGCCGCCGTCGCATCTGCAAATACGACACCGACCGGCTGACCGGCCTTGGATGCCTCCGCCGTCCATCCTGCAAATACCTGGTTGGAAGCCGTCAGATCTTTTGCGGTAACCGTAACTGCACTTCCCGCCGCCGTCGTCTTTAACTCCTCCACGGTCGGTGCAACCGTCGTGTTCTCATCTACCGTCACCGTGCGCTGCGCGGTATAGACCGGAGTCACCGTAACAGCCTCCTGCGGCATTACGAACGTCGTCACTTCCTGTGCCGGATCCGCAAGCGCCACATCTGCCTGCTCCACTGTCCAGGAATCAAACATCTGTCCGTCTGCATTTTCAGCCGGAGCCTCTACCGTAACGGTCTCGCCTGCCTGGTACTCGCCACTGCCGATACCGTCATTTGTAACCGTAACTGCATATTTTTCTGCATCAGACTCGGTCTGTACGGCTGCATCCGTTGCATTTGTCTCCGTCGCACCCTGCGTCTCGATCTCGACCGGTGCTTCGGTCTGAGTCGTCTCCGGGGCTGCCGTCTGCTGCTCCGTCTGTGGTTCCGGTGCAGTCGTCTGAGTCTCAGTCTGAACTTCCGGAGCCGTCGTCTGTGGCTCCTGTGCTGCTGTCTCGGTCTGTGCTGTTGTCTCGGTCTGTGCTTCCGTCTGCGCCTCAGATGCATCGGTCTGAATCTCTGTATAGGTCGCAGTCAGCGTCACATCTGCATTCGGCATCGTAAAATGTGCTTCCATTGCAGTCGCATCATCCAACGATGCATTCATACTGTCGACATACCAGCCACTGAACTGATAGCCCTCCGACGTCCGGTCATTCGCCGTCACCGTCATCGTACTGCCAAATGTAAAATCTCCGGACACCTGACCGTTGTTGACCGTCACCATATAAGTCTCCGGTGCAGAAACATCGACCGGCTGGCTCTCACCCGTCGCCGGAAGGGTCTCCGGTGTATTCTCCTCCGGTGTAATCACGACATCCGGATTCTCCGTCTGGGTACCTGCATCCCCATTTGCCCCGGTCTCCGTCTGCGACTCAGCCGGCGCTTCCGTCTGGACTTCCGCTGCTGTCTCGGTCTGCTGTTCCGTCGTCGCTTCTGTCTGTGTCTCGGTCACCGCCTCCTGCTTTTCCTGATATTCCGCGGTGATCGTTACCTTTTTATCCGGCATCGTAAAGGTCGTCTCCGGACTGGTCGGATCTGCGATCGTCACACCTTCGGTATCGCATTTCCACTCCTTGAACTCCATGCCGTCTGCCGGGTCATCTGCCTTCAGCTTCACCGTATCACCCTGTGCATAATAGGCACGGTCCGTTGGCGTCTCCGGCTTTTCCCAGTCGCCGAACTGATAATGCTGTCCGGCTGTCTCTGTGTTCTCATCTGCGTTCTTCGAAGTGCCGTGTTCTACATCCAGCACATACCCGACCGCTGTGATCTGAAGCGTGCCATCCTCCGAAAGAGTCGCACGGTATACTTTTGCGTCGTCGGTATTCGTCCAGCTGCCATTCTCATCTGCGGCAGCCTCTGCTCCGTCCACCGTCACTGCCCCTGCGATATTCGTGAGGCTGTCCTTCGGGAACAGGATCTGTGCATCCACACCTGCAGCCACATCATATGCGGTCTCTGCAAATGCCTGTGACACCGGAACGCTCGCAACTGCACAGGCAAGCAGCAGCGCCGCGATTCGTCTCTGTCTCTTCTTCATAAATATTCTTCCTTTCTATCTTGCAAAAATCCCTTTTTTTCTATGCACATTATAGCACAGCGGATCACAAAAACAAAGAACGGTTTCTTTGGGCTTTCCTTAAAACTTTTCTAAGATTTCTGCATAAATGCAAAACAGCACGCATTGCTGCGTGCTGTCGGATAAGCAGGACGATAAGCCGGGTTATGTCGTGAATGATCATCTATCCAGACCTGTCGTTGCCAACAGGTTCGAGCGACCTACCTGAAGCTGACGGGCCGCCATATGCTTCGTTACGGTCTTGCTTCGGATGGGGTTTACATATGCCCCTCCCGTTACCGGGAGGGCGGTAGTCTCTTACACTGCCCTTCCACCCTTACCGACATGGCGTCGGCGGTTCATTTCTGTTGCACTGTCCTTGGAGTCACCTCCACCGGATGTTATCCGGCATCCTGCCCTGTGAAGCCCGGACTTTCCTCGTCTGGCACCTTTCGGCCTGCCAGCCGCGATCATTTATCCTACTTATCTCTTTTCAACCGTAAAATTTTATCACACTATCTGCTATCTGTAAATCCTTTTTTGCTTATTTTCAGGTTCTTACAGGTCAAAGCAGCCGCCTCCGATAAATTCCCGGATCAGAGAATTGTTCGGAATGTCATCTCCCGGGATCGGCAGAAAATAATCGAGGAATTTCAGCAAACGCTTTGCCTCCTCATATTCCGGCTCTTCCTGGCTGATAGAAAACAGCTGCGGCTCCGCATAGAGCTTCAGCACCGCCAGCTCATAAATCAGTGCGGAATTAAACATGACATCCGCGCTCTCCTGGTATGGGAAGATGTTGCGCTCCTCGCCTCTGCGCACCGAATCCCACATCGCGATCGTATTCTTCGCCGAAGTCCCCCGCGTGCGCGCATCCCGCACAATCCGGCGCAGCAGCCGTCCATCCGTCGTCGGAATCCGGTTGTGCTCATCGATGTTCAGCTGTGTCAGGGCGCTGATGTAAATTTTGAACTTATTCTCACGCGGCAGTGACACCGTCAGCGCATCGTTCAGGCAATGAATGCCTTCAATAATCAAAATATCATTTTTCCCAAGCGTCTTATAGCGCCCCTTGTACTCCCGTTTTCCGGTCTTGAAATTGAACGTCGGCAGTTCGACCGTCTCACCGTTTAAAAGCGCCGTCATATCCGCATTCAGCTGTGCAACATCGATCGCCTCGATCCGCTCAAAGTCATACTTGCCGTCCGCGTCCCGTGGTGTCTTTTCCCGGTCGACAAAATAATCGTCCGCGGCAATCGGGTGCGGCTTCAGGCCATACACGGAGAGCTGCGTGGAAAGCCGGTGGGAAAACGTCGTCTTTCCGGAAGAAGACGGTCCTGCGATCAGCACGATCTTCTGTTGGGGCTTTGCTGCGATCTGTGCCGCAATCTCTGCGATCTTTTTTTCGTGGAACGCCTCCTGAATCAGGATCAGTTCCTTGGCCGTATGCTGTACGATAAAGTCATTGAGCGCACCCACCGTCGGAATGCCAAGCCTGCTTCCCCACTCCATGGAATCCCGCTGGACATGATAAATTTTCATCTCCGGCCGAAATTCCGGTAACGTCTGCGGCTGTCCCTGCGGTGGAAACTGCAGTACAAACCCATCCTCAAACAGCTTTAAATCAAAGCAGGTCAGATAAGAGGCATCCGGCACCATGTAGCCGTAATAATAATCTTCAAAGGATTTCAGGCTGTAAATATTGACTCTGGAGGCTCTCCGGTAGCGGAACAGCTGCTCCTTATCGTACATCCGGTATTCCCGGAACTTCTTACGCGCCTCCACGGTCGGAATCGACCGCTTCTCGATCGGTGCGGCTTCTTTCACAAGCACATGCATATAGTCCTTCACTTCATCCAGCAGCTGCTGCGTAAGCGCTGTCCTGCCCTGCAAGGTACAGAAATATCCACCGCTGACTGCAAAATGTACGCCGATCCGGTCTATGTTCGCATTGTCGCCTGCCACATGATAAAATGCCTTGAGCATCAGCAGGATCATACTGCGCCGATATGTGCTGTAACCGGCCTTATCCGCCAGCGTCACAAAACAAATACTCGTACCGTCTGATATTTTTTTCATCAGCTCGCGCAGCCGTCCGTCTTCCTTTGCCAGCACGATCGGATACGCATATTCCTTCTGATATTCCCTTGCCAGCTCCAGAAAACGGGTCCCCTGTGGGTATTCCTTTTTCACGCCATTGATTTCAATCGCAATCGTCTCTCCCGCCATAGATTCACACCCCTTCCAACTTCCAAACGCCTCACTGACTATTCTCATTCACAGCGGAAATAAAATCATTTCTTTGATAATCAAGCTATAAATGACCAATTTGATTGTTTTTTCAAATTTATTTGCAGAATCAATTTTACTATTATATGGATATTTAAATTTTAGTTAAAATCAACAGTCACATATTATAAACGATTATCGATGTTTTACCCCATCGATATTTATTCTCTTAATTTTATAATGTAATAAATGGTTCCTGATATACAGCCTCCACCTCAAGCTCCGGAAAATGCTGCTGCAAAAGCTCCGTCACCTGCGGGATATAAATTTTCTCGATTCCAAAATGTCCCGCGTCGATCACCGCCAGCCCCTGATCCTGCGCATCCAGCCCGGTGTGATGTCCCACATCCCCGGTCAGATAAATATCTGCTCCGCTTTTCAGAGCCTCTTCCATCAGCTCTTTTCCACCGGACCCCGGGCAGACTGCCATCCGCTTCACCTGCGCATCCGGCTCTCCAAATAGCTGTACATGCGCAAGCTGAAACGCCTCTTTTACATAAGCGCAGCATGCCCTTGCACTCATACACTCCGGCAGCTCGCCGACGCTGCCGATCCCGCATGCCTTTCCATCGGCATCCACTCCGGTCACCTCCAGCGGCGTGCAGCCCGTCAAATGCAGCGCAAGTTCTGCCAGCTCTGCCATCTTCGCCACATCGTAATTCGTGTGCATGGCATAATGTGCCATCCCCGCGCCTGCCATAGCCAGAATTTTTCTTCCATACATTGTGTCTTCGTTCACTTTGCGAAGACCGTCCAGCATCAGCGGATGATGGGTCACGAGCAGATCAATCCCTTCTTCCACGCAGCGGTCAACCACCTTCTGCGTCGCATCCAGCGCTACCAGTACCTTTTTTACTTCCGTTTTCCGGCTGCCCACCTGCAGTCCTGAATTGTCCCAGTCCATCGCCAGTTGCGGCGGAAACTGTTTTTCTAATAATTTGATAATTTCTTCTGCTCTCATTCGTTTCTATCCTCGTATCATAAAGTAGTAGTATTTATAGACCCTCTCCAAGGTCTGTATGCTATACTTAGATGCACTCTTTTTCTATAAGTGCCACTCAGCTTTCCATCTATACTCAGCTTATACAAACCCGTTTTTACTTCTATCAATATGCTTTTATATCATAGATGAACAAATACCGAAAAGTGCATAAAAATCATAGTATACAGTACGCTATATTTGTTTCAGGTTTTCAATATCCACATATAGCAAATTAATTGTATCGTTTTTCAAAGTTGCTCAGTTATAGATTTGTCTTTACCTCACCGCAAGCTTTCTTGCACGATGCAAAAACTCCAGCTCCTTCCGAAGCTCCTCCCGTCTGGCGTTTGCCGCCTCCGTCTCCTTGCCCTGCATCGCTTCGAGCACCTGCCGGCAGAGCCGTTCTTCCCGGCTCAGATAGTCCGGCAAAAGCGGATGATGCTTTTGCAGGAGGAGTGGACCGTAACGCAACTCCAACTCGTGCCGGATGCCTTCGTTCGAATCATTCCGATTATCCACTTCCGCATCCCGTCTTACCCTCTCCGGTGCCTTCTTCCGCACTGCGCGCATCATCGGATAATACTTTCCATCCTCAAAGACCAGATCCTCCCGGTCGATCTGCCAGCCGTTCTCCTCGAGATATGCCCGCACACTGCGGATATCCGACTGCGGCTGAAGCACCAGCTCCCGGCAGCCCGTCAGCACTTCTCTGCCATTTTCCAGGATACGGACCATGAGCAGTCCGCCCATCCCGGCGATCAGGACCGTATCGGCCTCTCCTGCCTGCAGCTTTTCCAGCCCGTCCGAGAGCCGTGTCTCGATCTGTCCGGCCAGTCCATAACGCCGGATATTTTCTGTGGCGCGCAAAAGCGGCCCCTGATTGATATCCATCGCAATGGCCTGTGGCACTGTCCCGTTCTGAATAAGATAAATCGGTATGTATGCGTGGTCGGTCCCCACGTCCGCGAGACGGCAGCCGGAGCTCACCATCCCGGCCACCGCCCTCAAACGTTCTGATATTTGCATTATATCTCCTTCTTTATAAGCAAGCACGGATAAAGTATTTACAAACGCGCCCTATGACACTGCTTTTTTATCTTTGCCTGCTTATTGTTCCCTTTCTTCTAAGTCTTAGACAGTCAGACGGAATTCTAGCTCCATCCCTGCAACTTTACGTAATATGCCGATAGAATCAACTTTGTTAAAGCAAGCCGTTTGAAAAACTCACTCCAGATAATCCTTCAGCTTCCGCGCACGGCTCGGCTGCTTGATCCGACGGATCGCCTTGGCCTCGATCTGGCGGATCCGCTCACGCGTCACATGGAACATCTTTCCTACTTCCTCCAGGGTCCGCTGATGTCCGTCATCCAGCCCGAAGCGCAGGCGCAGCACCTGCTGCTCCCGCTCCGTCAGCGTCGAGAGCACTTCCTCGATCTGCTCACGCAAAATGCTGTATGCCGCCGCATCCTCCGGCACCGGCATATTGTTGTCCTTGATAAAATCGCCCAGATGGCTGTCATCCTCCTCGCCGACCGGCGTCTCCATCGATACCGGCTCCTGCGATATCTTCAGGATCTCCTGCACCTTTTCCGTCGGCATATCAAGCTTCATCGCGATCTCCTCCGGCTTCGGCTCCCGGCCAAGCTGCTGCATCAGCTGACGGGACGTGCGGATGACACGGTTCATCGACTCTACCATATGCACCGGAATCCGGATCGTGCGCGCCTGATCAGCGAGCGCCCGGGTGATCGCCTGCTTGATCCACCAGGTCGCATACGTGCTGAACTTATATCCCTTTGTATAATCAAACTTTTCCACTGCCTTGATCAGTCCGAGATTGCCCTCCTGAATCAGATCGAGCAGCTGCATCCCCCGCCCGGCATAGCGTTTTGCAATGCTGACTACAAGGCGCAGATTTGCCTCTACCAGTTTCTGGCGTGCATCCTCATCCCCCTGGCTCATTTTTTCTGCCAGCTCGACCTCTTCTTCCGCACTTAAAAGCGGAATCCGTCCGATCTCTTTCAAATACATCCGGACCGGATCATCCGTCGTCGTGCCTTCCGGAACGCTCAGATCCTCTTTCTCCAGATCCGGGTCATCCTCCTCAAATTCCTCGTCGTCCGGCGGAAGCAGTGCATCATCCGAATCTGACACATCCAGCACATCAATGCCTTTGGCATCCAGATATTCCATGACCTTTTCATACTGCGCCTCTGTCAGGTGCAGATCGTTCAGTGCGGCCTGAACCTCCCCGTATTCCAGAACATTCTTCTTTTCCTTTGCAGCTTTTACAAGCTCCTGCAGTTTCTTCTGAATCTCCGTCGTCCGTACATCCATCCGGCTACCTACCTTTCTGCTGTTGTGTGCCCGGCCCTTTTGCAAGGTCATTTGAACACACGTTCCGGCCTCTCTCTGTCATTCTTTCCGTGTTACAGTGAAATATGCAGCTTTTTCAACTCCTGCAAACGCTTCTTCGCATCGATGAGCTGCTGCAGTCCCGCCATATCCGTCGGGTCCAGCTCGCTGCTGCGCTGTGTAATTCCGTGTTCCACGACCTTATAGATCGTCTCCTTAATCGCTTTCTCGCGCTCTGCCCTGTTCTCGACCGGCACCTCTGTATTGAACAGTTGTGCCACGATCCGCTGCTGCTCAGGCTCCGTAAAATGATTCGTGATCTTCGCCGGATTGTGTTCCCCGTGCTCCATCTGTTCGTACAGCATGGAAGCCACCTCGCGATAAAGCGCATCGGAAAAGTCCTCCGGCTTCACACACGCTTTTACCGTCGCAAACAGCCCCGGATATTCCGTCAGCCATGTGAGAATCAATCGCTGCGAGGTGAGGATTCCACTGTCCTTCTCCTTTTGCTCCTGTCTCTTTACCGGCCGCGGCTCCCTGCGCACCGGAACCCCCTGCATCAGGCAGTTCATCACCATTTTCCGCATCCCTTCAAAAGAAATCTGGTATGCGCCTGCGACCGCCTCAATATAGTTCTCCCGCTCGATCTCCAGCTCAAATCCGGCAATCTTCTCTGCTACCGCCTGAAAGAACCGCGTCTTGGACTCCGGGTCTTTCATATCATAGGACTTCTCAAGAATCGAAAGCTCAAACATAAAGCTGTTCTGCGCATGATCGATCCGTTCCTGAAAGGCTTCTGTGCCAAGTGCTTTGATAAATTCATCCGGGTCTTTGTACGGCTCCATATGCAGCACCCTGGTCGCGATCCCCGCCGTCTTCAAAAGCGGAATCGCACGAAGCGCTGCCTTCACACCGGCTTCATCACTGTCATACGTCAGAATGACCTCGTCTGTATACCGCTTCAGAATCGATGCATGCTGACTCGTCAGCGCTGTGCCAAGGGATGCCACCGCATTCGTAAAGCCCGCCTGGTGCAGAGAAATGACATCCATATACCCCTCGCAGACAATCAGATACTTTTTCCGCGTCGTCCGCGCGATATGCAGCCCGTATAAATTCCGGCTCTTATCGAACACGATCGTCTCCGGTGAATTCAGGTACTTCGGCTTCGCATCGCCCATGACGCGGCCGCCAAAGCCGATCACTTTTCCATTGACATCCATGATCGGGAACATCACACGGTTCCAGAATTTGTCGTACATGCCCTGCCGCTCATTGACACTCATCAGCCCGGACTCTTTGAGCAAATCATCGGAAATTCCCTGCTTCTTCAGATAATGGTAAAGCGCATCACTGTACTGTGAGGCATAGCCAAGCCCGAAGCGGCGCATCGTCTCATCTGAGAGCTCCCGCTTTTTCAGATACTCCATCGCCTTTGCACCCTGCGGGGCACGCAGCAGACAGTAGTAATACTTCGCGGCCATTTTATTGACCTCCAGCACCGCCGTCTTTAAGTCCCGCTGCTGCTTCGCCTCCTCGGAATACTCCACTTCCGGAAGCTCTATCCCTGCCCGGTCTGCCAGCGCCTTGACGGCTTCCGGAAAGGTAAAATTCTCATATTCCATCAGAAACGTAAAGACATTGCCTCCTGCTCCACAGCCAAAACAGTAATACATCTGCTTCGACGGGCTGACAGAAAAGGACGGGGACTTCTCATTGTGAAACGGACAGAGTCCAAAGTAGGAACTCCCCTTCCTCTGCAGCTTCACATAGCCGGAAATGACGTCCACGATGTCATTTCTCATCCGCACTTCTTCTATAATATCATCTGAATAATACATGTCCGACCTCCTGCTTCCGTTTCATAGACCGCATCCATTTGCTGCCGGTAAAACGCCACCTGCAACTGTCATGACTTTCCAATCCTTCTATCTCTGTCTCTGATTTTACACTAATTCGGTATGCTTTTTCCATCCTTTTTCTAAATTTTTTCATTTTTTCGAGTTTTTTTGACGAATCCAAAAGCTGCTCCCATCCGTCGTGATCTGTACTGCTCCGCTCTCAGCCGTCGAAAACAGGAGACTCCCGCTTTCTTCCAGCCGCCGGACGGTCTCAGAAGCCGGATGGCCATACCGGTTTTTCTTTCCACAGGAAATGACCGCAGCCTTCGGCCGCACCTGCGCAAGAAATGCTTCGCCGCTGCCATTTGCCGAACCGTGATGTCCGACCTTCAGCACATCCGCCTGCAACCGCTCCCCTGCATGTTCTGCAAGCGCCTGTTCTGCCGCCCCTTCCAGATCCCCGGTAAAGAGCATCCGAAAAGCGCCATACTGCAGCAACAGTACGAGCGAATCCTCATTCCGGTCACCGCTCAGGGCGCCGAAGCGCGGCGACAGCGCAGTAAGCTGCCAGTTTGTACCGCCAATCGTCTCTCCCCGTTCCATCCGGCTGACTGCAATCCCCTTTTGCCAGGCGAGCATGCTCAGCTCCTGAAAATCGTCTGGGTCTGCCACAGGCGGCAGAATGAGATGCTCAAGTGTAATCCCATGTATATTTTTCCCGGTCAGCCCCGGCTCATATGCCTGCAGAAATTCCAGAATGCCGCTCATATGATCGAGGTCCGCATGTGACAGAAATACCGCGTCGACCGTCCGGATCCCGTAGTACTTTAACGTCTGGCTGATCTGCCGCTCCCACAGCTCCTGCTCACTGCTGCTTCCTCCATCGACGAGAAACACCGCGCCATCGGGCATACGAAGCAGTGCGCCATCGCCCTGTCCCACGTCCATACAGAGCACCTCCAGCCGCTGTGGAGCCGGACGGATCAGACACAAAAAAGCCAGAGGGATTCCGAGCAGCCAGAGACAGCCGCGTCGTCCCACCTTTTTTTGCCGCTGTACCGTAAGGACACAAAACAAGGTAAGGACTCCATAATAGCCACCCAGCATCAAAAGCGACGGCCGGCCACCGACCCACACTGCATCCGGCAGATACAGCATTCCCTGTGCCAGC
The DNA here is from genome assembly GCA_029006155.1 of Lachnospiraceae bacterium. Taxonomy (GTDB): domain Bacteria; phylum Bacillota; class Clostridia; order Lachnospirales; family Lachnospiraceae; genus Choladousia. Next base: position 17,526 of record JAQXGF010000018.1, on the reverse strand, counting down.
CGCTCCAAAAAGGAAAGCAGGTAATAGACCGGTGCGGCAAAAAACATTCCGGCTTTCTGTGAGCACAGTCCGAGCACGGCACCGGACAATCCGGTCTGCATGAGCACCGGAAGCAGCGGCACAGCCAGTACATTGAGCAGCATGCCATAAAGCGGTGTCTGGTAAAAGAAATACAGCGTCACCGGAAGCATGCCGACCCAGATCCCGACGGAAGAAATGCCGGCTGATACCACTGCAGATCCCCATCCCTTTTTTCTGCCCCCACGCCCCGCGAGCGGCAGCTGCAGTACCGGCAACAGCCACAGGATCACCGCAATCGCTGCAAAGGAGAGCAAAAAGGAGGTATCGCGCAGATACTCCGGCTGCTGAAGCAGCAAAAGGGTGGCTGCTGTCATCGCCGCTGTCTTTCCATCATACCTGCGTCCAATCACCTGTGCCAGAAGCCACAGAAAAAACATCCAGAAGGCCCGCAGTGCGGCGATCCCGCTCCCGGTCAGCATGACATAGAAAAAAAGCAGACAACCAGACAGAACCGAAGCCGGCGCGATTCCAAGATAAAGTCCCCGCATCAGCCGGTATGCTCCCATCCCGATCACAGTCGCATGGAGTCCCGACACACTTGTAATGTGCGCTACCCCGCTCTCCTGATACAACGCTTTTATATCCGGATCCATTCCCCGCTTTTCTCCAAGTGCAATCGCCATCATGCTCCCGGCTTCCTTTTCTGGAAGGATCTGCGTAAGCGACGCGCACAGCGCGCTTCTTGCCTGATATAGGAAGGGCCGGATTCCGCCCGGTCCGCTCTTTTTTGACAGAATCTTCCCTTCTGTCAGCTGACACACGATATCCAGCCTGCTGTAATACGCTTTTGCATCAAACGCTCCGGGATTCCCGGCCTCTTCCGGAATACGGAGCGTTCCTGTTATCTCGATTTCATCCCCGGGAAGCAGCGCCTCCCCTTTCTTTTTTACGGTACAGCCCGCACCATGTCCCGGTATCTCCAGCGCCTGCCAGATCCCATTCGTCTCAACTGCCAGCGCGCGCAGTACGACGGATACCTGCTCCTTTGTCGTGCTGCACGTATCTACCGTTCCACGCATGTGCAAAATACCCTCCGGTGCCGCTGCAAGAAGCCGCTCCACAGAGTCCTGCTGTACGACCTGCCGCCGACGGTCCCGCCCCGCAAGCCGAAACTGCGAAAGCAGGCATACCGCCAAAAACAGCACTGTCATCGGCCGTTTCCATCGAATCATACGAAGCATAACGAATCGTCAGCTCTCTCCTCCCGTATGATCTGCAATTGAAGGATCGACTCCTACAATCGATCCCTGATCTACGATCTGCTCGGTCTGCTGCTCCGTCTCTCCCGGAGCAGTCTGAGCTACCTCCGTCCCGGACTCGGTCTGTACCGACTCCTCCTGTGCCGTCTCTGCCGTATCATCCGGCAGATAACTGCGGTTCATGGAAAACTCCTGATCGAGCTCCACGGTATCCCGGAAGCGGACCGACGCATCTCCTTCGATCTCAAAGCGCACGCCCGTGATATCATCACAGGTCGCACAGATCGAATTTACGACGGCATATAAGGCTACCTCCGGCGCCACCGTACTGTCCGTCGGCGTCTTGTTCGCCTCTGCATCAAAACTGACCGTGCAGACGCCGTCTTTAATATACACATTCTGAATCTTCACCGCATCGCTGAAGATCGCCTGCCGTCCTTTCTCCTTCGGCCCCGCAATCAGCTGCTCGATGATCACACGCTCCAGCACCATATTGCTGGAATAATGCAGGGTGCGCGTCTCCTGCTCCAGCTTTTTCCCGCTCGCATCCGGAAAATACAGTGACAGCTTCGCGTACAGATAGGAATTGATCCCGCCCTCCTTCGTATCAATGAAAGAGGACGCATCCATCGCCGGAACCGGCTGTCCTTCTGCATCCCGCAACTGCTCTGACCCGACTGTGATCATGACCTTTGCCACGCCCGGAATCTGGGAGAAGGTCTTGACGATCGCCGCCCGCAGCAATACCTCATCCGTATTGCTCAGGTCGTAGTACGACTGCGAAAAATCAATGCGCAGCGCATCAATACCACGCTCATAGCCTTCGACGGCCACACCGCTCTTAATCGCGCTCGCCTGTCCGGACGGTGCCTGCTTCAGCTTATCGAGCAACTCTGTCATCAGCTCATCAAATGTCGCTGCCGTCGGGGTATACTTGCTCTCCGTCAGGCTCGTCCCTTCCGTATTCACATAATAAACGGTATATTCATTTTCTTCATCCGCCTTTTTCGTGCAGCCGCCAAGCAGCAGCATGGCGAGAAGCGTCAGAAGAAGGATCCCTGTCTTTTTCATAAACGCTCCTTTCTACGCCGTATATTTCAGCGGAATCCGCACCGTGAACGTCGTACCCTCGCCCTCGCGGCTGTATACTTTGATCGCTCCATGATGCATCAGCACCGCACTGCGCGTAATCGCAAGCCCGAGGCCCGTACCGCCGATCTCGCGCGAATGGGACTTGTCCACACGGTAAAAACGCTCAAAAATATGTTCCTGTGACTCCTCCGGGATACCGATACCGGAATCCTCCACCTTGACGTAAAAATATTTGCTGTCCACATTCAAAGACACATGCACCCATCCCTCGTCTTTGTTGTACTTGATTCCATTTTCCACAAGGTTCGAAAGCGCAAGAGTCAGCTTTGTCTCATCCACCTCGGCAATGATCGGCTTGAAGCTCTCCAGCACAAGCTCAATCTTCCGCTTCGCCGCGATTGGACGCAGGCGTTTTAAGATCAGCTCGATCAGCTGATTGATATTCGTCTCCTGAATATTGACATCCGAAGAACGGCGGTCCATCTTTACGAGAGAAAGCAGGTCGGTAATGATCTTGTTCTCGCGGTCAATCTCCTCTGCGATGTCGCCCATAAATTCTTTATAAAGCTCTACCGGCACATCATCCTGCGCGAGCAGCGAATCCGCCAGCACCTTCATGGACGTGATCGGCGTCTTGAGCTCGTGAGAGACATTCGAGACAAATTCCTGTCTGGAATCTTCCTGCAGCTTCATGCGCCGCAGCATGCGGTTGTATGCTTCTGAGAGCAGCTGTGTCTCAGTATAGTCCGGAATCGAGATCTCCTGACCCTCAATGACACCTCCACGCACCTCTTCCAGAGAACGGGTAATCTTTCCAAACGGACGGGTCAGAATCCGAGCCACATAAAAGGCCGCCGCACAGATCAGTACCGAGAGCACCAGCTGCAGGATCCACACGGTCCGGCTGATCGCCGCCTTGCCCTCACTGACATCCTCGGTCGATACGCTCACGATCAGAATGCCAACGATGTCCTTTGTCTCCTGCTCACGGATCGGGATCGTCAGCTCCAGAAACTGGCTGTCTGCATTATAATTTGAAGAGTCCGTCCCAAGAAAAGACTCCAGCACCTCCTCGGAAATAATCACCTTATCCTCGTCGATCTCAAACGTATCACGGATGATCCGGAAATTGCTGTTGACTACGATCAGCCGGCCGTTGTAAAGGTTCGCCAGCTGTCGCATCTGCTTGTCCACCTGCTTTGATTCATTCCCGTGTACATAGCCGCTCTGGCTGATCTGATCCACGAGCTGCTGGCACTGGCTCTGTATCATGGAGCGCTTCTGTGAAACCGTCTGTGTCACATAATTTTCCAGAATCACATACTTCATCAGGAAAATCGGCGTCATCCCGACCAGAATGAAGATGACAAAAATACGCGCCTGCAGACTTTTGAAGTAACGAAACGCTTTTTCTTTAATGGCAAAAATAATAACCCACTCCCCATTTTGTATGTACGTATTTCGGCTCGCTCGGATTTACCTCGATCTTCTCACGCAGGCGTCGGATGTGTACATCCACCGTGCGCACGTCGCCCGGATACTCATAGCCCCACACGATATTCAGCAGATTCTCACGGCTGTAGACTTTATTCGGATTGAACACGAGAAGCTCCAGCACATCAAACTCCTTGGCGGTCAGATTGACCTCGCGGCCTGCAATGCTCACTCTGCGTCCCTCGCAGTCCAGCACCAGATCGCCGACTTCTACAATCTTTCCCTTCGGCTCTGCCGCCGTCTTTGATGCCGTCCGGCGCATGATCGCCTTTAAGCGTGCCTTTACCTCGAGAATATTAAAAGGCTTGGTAATGTAGTCATCCGCACCGTATTCGAGTCCCATGATCTTGTCCATATCATCGCCCTTTGCGGTCAGCATGACGATCGGCACATCCGAGAACTCGCGAACCTGCTGGCAGACTTCCAGTCCATCCATCTTCGGAAGCATCAGATCCAGCAGAATAATATCATATGCTTTCTCCTTTGCCATGCGCAGTCCTTCCTCACCGTCATAGGCGCAGTCCACTTCCATGTCATCCTGCTCCAGACTGAACCGGATCCCTTTCACAATCAGCTTTTCATCATCCACTACCAAAACCTTTTTGCCCATGCTCTTTACTCCTTTAATCTATGACACCATTATTTTTTCTCTGATCTTCTCAAACAGAGCTGCCTTGATCCCGGAAATATTCTGGATCTCCTCGATCGATGTAAACCTGCCATGCTCGCTGCGATAAGCCAGAATCGCCTCCGCGCGTGCCTCGCCGATCCCCGGCAGAGTCATAAGCAGCTCTTTGGATGCCGTATTCAGATCGACCTTTCCATTTTCCGCGTCCTGAAAGCCCCTGTCGCCGTCTGCTATCTGAGAAACGTCCGCTGCCAGCGCCTGCGTCTCTTCCCTCGTATATACATAGAGCTTCTGCCCGTCCTGCACCGACGCGGCCTGATTCAGCCACTCGGTATCTGCGTCCTCCCGGAATCCTCCGGCCGCCGCGACTGCTTCATATACCCGCATGCCATCCTGCAGCTCATAAACGCCAGGCGTCTGCACCGCTCCACATATATAGACATAAATTGCAGACGAAACACCGGTCTGTTCTTCCATCTGCCGCTCCTGCTCCGTCTCCAAAAAGGACTCCTCGCGAAGCCCGTCCATATGAATCTCTGTCTTCCGGGTACAGCCGGTCAGAAGCAGGATCATCACCCCTGTCTTCAATGCAGCTCTCCGGACTCGTTTTCTGCGATCTGTTTTGTTATTTTTCTTATGCATTTTCTCTGCAGCTTCAGACTGCCGATTCCTCTCATGCATTCTTATATTGTAACGGAAAATTAAAAGTTTTGCAATATTTTTTTACCATTTAAAAAGAACAACTCCGGCTGCCATAATCCCGAGCCCAATCACGCGCCGCCACAGAAACGGCTGCTTTTCCACACCGAACCAGCCCATCAGCTCGATCAGATAAGCCGCCACCAGCTGTGCGAGCACGATCAGCATTGCCGCACGCGCCGGGCCGAGTGCCTCCATCGATTTTACAACCGTAATCGTGATCAGCGCCCCCGCCACGCCGGAGAGCAGCATATACTTTGGTTCAACGCTTCCAATCGTCAAAAAACTGCTCCGGTCGGTAAAAAGCCACGCCACAAGACACGCCAGCAGCGCCGTAAACTGCACAAACGCAGACGATACCCACAGACTCGTCTGCCTCGTCACTTCCGTATTAAACACTCCCTGCACACTCATCAGCACCCCGGAGAGCAGTGCGATCGTTATTCCGGACATCTGGTATTCCTCCTGTCTCATTTCTTACGCCTGACTTGTTTCTTGTACCATCATAAACTAATAAATGGAAAGAAATTTTATTGATAATTAGTATGTGCATCGAGATTGATTTTATTCTTCCGCATTCATGTAAAACCTATTTTTCAGCATGCAAAAATACAGTCCCCAGGGAACTTTCCCCGGAGACTGCACTTCTAATTTCTATAAACTTATAATACTATTTTACTCCAGCGCGCGCTCCAGTCTGCGGATCATCTCATCCACATCTTCTTTCTCAATCACAAGCGGCGGCACAAAGCGCAACACATCCGAGCCGGCGCTCAGGATAATCAACTTCTGCTCCAGCGCCTTTTTTACGATCTCTCCGACCGGGCGGCCTGTCACGACGACGCCCTGCATCAGTCCTTTTCCTCTGCGCAGGCTCAGGCAGTCGTACTTTGCCACCAGTTCGTCGAGCTTTTGTTCCAGATACGGTGCGATATCCTGTACATGCTTCACGATCTGCTGCTCTTCAAACAGATCAAATACCTTTGAGACCGCCGCGCATGCGAGCGGGTTGCCCCCGTAGGTCGTTCCGTGGTCACCCGGAACGAGCGAAGCCTTTGCCACCTTCTCATTTAAGACAAATGCACCGACCGGCACACCGCAGCCAAGTGCCTTCGCACACGTCATAATATCCGGCTCCACGCCGTACTGCTGCCATGCGAAAAAGCTGCCGGTCCGTCCCATACCGCACTGAATCTCATCCAGGATCAGCAGGATGTCTTTTTCTTCACAGATCGCCTTGATGCCCTGCAGAAATTCCGGATCCGCCGGATAAATGCCGCCCTCGCCCTGCACCGTCTCAAGAATGATCGCACAGGTCTTATCTGTCACCTGTGACACCACGCTGGCAAGGTCGTTAAAATCTGCAAATTTGACGCCGCCCATCAATGGCTGGAACGCCTCCTGATAATGCGGGTTGCCGGTCACAGAAAGGGCGCCGATGCTCCGTCCGTGGAACGAATGGCGCATCGCGATGATCTCGTGATCCGTGCCACCGTCCTTCAAAAATGCATACTTCCGCGCAGCTTTGATCGCACCCTCAATCGCTTCGGTACCGCTGTTCGTAAAGAACACCTTGTCCATCCCGCTCGCCTTTACCAGCTTCTTCGCCGCCTCTGCCAGCGGTACATTATAGTAAAGATTCGACGTGTGGATGAGCTGATCCACCTGCGCTTTTAAGGCATCGTTGTACGCTTCATTTCCATAGCCGAGCGCGAACACCGCGATCCCGGCTCCGAAATCCAGATAGTCATTTCCATCCACATCCGTCAGATAGACGCCGTGGCCTTCCTTTAATACGACCGGAAACCGGTTGTACGTGTGCAGTACATACTGCTCGGTCTGTTCCATATATTCCTTACTGTTCATTGAAAAATGGCTCCTCTCCGTCTCCGATAATCGCTGTTCCGATACCCTTATTGGTAAAGAACTCCAGAAGCAGGCAGTGCTCGATCCGTCCGTCCAGGATATGGACGCGCGAGACGCCTGACTCGATCGCCTGAATGCAGTTCTGCAGCTTCGGCAGCATACCACCGCCGACATTGCCGCTCTTTAAAAATTCCTTTGCCTCCGGGATCGTCAGCTCGCTGATCAGACTCGTCCGATCGAGCGGATCGCGGTAAACGCCCTCGATATCGGTCAGGAATGCCAGTTTCGCCGCTTTGACCGCCGTCGCGATCGCGCAGGCCGCATCGTCCGCATTGATATTGTAGGAATGGAATTCATCATCCGAACCGATCGGGCAGATGACCGGGATAAAATCGTTATCGAGCAGCGTCTCTAACAGTGTCGTATCGACGTGCTTGACTTCTCCGACAAAGCCGATGTCCTTGCCGCCTGCCAGCTTTTTATCTACATGCAGAATCGATCCGTCCTTGCCGCTGATGCCGACCGCCTTCAATCCGACCTTTTCCATCATAGAGACAAGTCCTTTGTTGATCTTGTTGAGCACCATCTCGGCCACTTCCATCGTCTCCGCATCCGTCACACGCAGACCATTTACAAAATTCGTCTCCAGACCAACCTTATTGATCCACTTTGTGATCTCTTTTCCGCCACCGTGTACGATGATCGGCCGGAAACCAACCAGCTTCAGAAGTGCTACATCCCTGATCACGCTCTTTTTCAGCTCATGATCCACCATCGCGCTTCCGCCATACTTTACTACAATTGTCTTGCCATGAAAACGCTGGATATACGGAAGCGCCTCAATCAGCACATTCGCCTTTTCCAGCCACATTTCCATCATCGGTTCCATTTTTGTCGGCTCCATTTCGTCACACTCTCTTTCGTTTTATCCCATCTGTTTTTTATAAATCCATCCGTATCCTTCCTGCTTTTATTCCCGCGAGCAACGAGCCAAGTAGCCATGCTTGCAGGTGATGAGCATGCTCAGGATCGGTAGTCCGCATTGATCTTCACATAGTCAAATGTCAGATCGCAGCCCCATGCCGTCGCGGATGCCTCTCCCATCTTCACATCGGCGATCGCAGTCACTTCTTTTTCGGAGAGGATCTTCGTCGCTTCCTCCTCGCTGTAGCCGGTCGAGACACCGTTCTCGATGATCTTCAGCTTTCCGGCTGCACTCTCGAACCAGAGATCCACCTTCTCTGGATCAAACTGCACACCGGAGTACCCCATTGCACACAGGATCCGGCCCCAGTTTGCATCATGGCCAAAGATCGCCGCCTTCGTCAGATTCGAGGTGATGACCGATTTGCTCAGTGTCACCGCATCGGCCTTGCTCGCCGCACCGATCACCTTTACCTCAAACAGTGCACTTGCACCCTCGCCGTCTGCCGCCATATGCTTTGCCAGATACGTGTTGACCTCATTTAACGCCTTGACAAATGCCGCATAATCCTCATTTTCTTCTGTGATCTTCGGATTCCCGGCCTCGCCGTTTGCCAAAAGCAGCGCGGTATCATTCGTCGACGTGTCTCCATCCACAGAAATCATATTGTAGGTATCCTGCACGCTTGCGCTCAACGCTTTCTGCAAAAGTTCCTTCGAAATCGCCGCATCGGTCGTCACAAAACTGAGCATCGTACACATATTCGGATGGATCATACCGGAGCCCTTGCACATGCCGCCGATCGTGACCGGCTTTCCGCCCAGTGTCAGCTCGACGACGACTTCCTTCTTTACCGTGTCGGTCGTCATGATCGCTTCTGCTGCCAGCGTCGCCGCCGCCTCTGTGTGTGAGAGCATCGGCTGCATCGTCTCAATGCCTGCGCGGATCTTGTCAATCGGAATCTGTGCGCCGATCACACCGGTAGACGCCACGAGTACCTGATTTGCCTCAATGCCAAAGAGCTCCGCCGCCTTTTCCGCTGTCTGCTTACAGTAGTCAAGTCCCTCCGCTCCGGTACATGCATTTGCCACACCACTGTTCACGACCACTGCATGAACGCTGCCGCCGCCATAGACGACCGACTGATCCCATTTGACCGGAGCCGCTTTTACCACATTCGTCGTAAACGTCCCGGCTACCTCACACGGTGTCTTGCTGTAGATCAGCGCCATGTCCTTCTTTCCTTTTTTGATACCGGCTGCAATGCCGATCGCCTCAAAGCCCTTGGCAGCTGTCACGCCGCCATCTGTCTTTTTTATCATTTTCGATCCTTTCCTTCTTCCTGTATGTGTTCACAGAAGCTTATCCATACTCAATTCCAAACCTTTTCCGAATGCGTACACCGTAGTGCACATTCATCTTGTATTTCTCTTTATCTACGGGAATACCGGCGGCATCCGAAGTCCTTCCGCCTCGTCCTCGCCAAAGAGCAGGTTCATATTCTGTACCGCCTGTCCCGCTGCGCCTTTCACGAGATTGTCCATCGCACCCATCATGATGATGCGGTGTGTCCGGGGATCCAGCTTGAATCCGACATCGACGTAGTTGCTGCCCTCTACCCACTTTGTCTGCGGGCAGACATCTTTCGGCAGCACACGCACAAATCGCTCCTTCTCATAATACTTGTCATAGACCGCCTTTACTTCTTCATACGAGACATCCTTTTTCAAAGATGCATAGGCCGTCACCAAAATGCCGCGGTTCATCGGAACCAGGTGTGGTGTAAAATTCAGCCGCACCGGACGGTTCGCCGCATAGGAGAGCTGCTCCTCGATCTCCGGCGTGTGGCGATGATTTGCCACACCGTATGCCTTCATATTTTCATTGACCTCACAGAAGAGATTGTCTGTCTTTGCGCCTCGTCCGGCTCCGGATGTCCCGGACTTCGCATCGATGATGATCGTATCCGGATCGATCAGCTGCTCCTTTACAAGCGGATAAATGGAGAGTGTGCTGCAGGTCGGATAGCAGCCCGGATTCGCCACGATACGGGCGCCTCTGATCTTTTCCCGGTTGATCTCACACAGGCCGTACACTGCTTCTTCGATATACTGCGGCGCTTTATGCTCGATTTTGTACCACTCTTCGTATACTTTTACATCCTTCAGACGGAAGTCCGCACTCAGATCAATCACCTTCGCGTGTGAAAGAATTTCTTCATTAATTAAGGAAGCACACAGTCCCTGCGGCGTCGCCGTAAAAATGACATCTGCCTCTTTTGCCAGCTCATCCATATTGTCGTCCATGCACTTTGCATCAACGAGCTGAAACATATTCTGATATATCGACGCATACGGCTGATCCACGTAGCTTCTGGAGCCGTACCACACGATCTCAGCATCCTTATGCCCCAGCAACAGGCGCACGAGCTCTGCCCCTGCATATCCGGTCGCTCCTATGATTCCTGCTTTTATCATCACTCTTCTCCTCCTCGTTTTTTTCCGATTTTATACCAAATGTCAAAAGATGTAAAGAGGTTTTATGCGCATATTTATACATTTTTCATTGCATATTATTCAAATCTATTCTAATTACCTGAAATCCACTGCTTTTTCGGGTCTGTATACGCCCGTCCTCCATGCCTCTTTTCCGTATCGCCGTCTGTTTGTTGGATTCATTTTTACAGTTTTTTGAAATAGGGCTTGCATATTTATGATTGTTGATGTATATTAATTGCAGTTCAGAAATACACACAGAGGAGGAACCTGTTATTATGAAAGAAAAAGTAATTCTCGCCTATTCCGGCGGACTGGATACGACCGCAATGATCCCGTGGCTGAAAGACAATTTTGATTATGAAGTCATCTGCTGCTGCATCGACTGCGGACAGGGAAATGAGCTGGACGGGCTGGATGAGCGTGCAAAGCTTTCCGGCGCTTCCAAATTATATATCGAAGATATCAAAGATGAGTTCTGCAACGATTTCGTTATGCCGTGCGTAAAAGCAGGCGCTGTCTATGAGCACAGCTATCTGCTCGGTACTTCCATGGCACGTCCGGCGATCGCAAAGCGCCTTGTAGAAATCGCACGGAAAGAGGGCGCTACCACGATCTGCCATGGTGCGACTGGTAAAGGAAATGACCAGATCCGTTTCGAGCTCGGCATCAAGGCTCTCGCTCCGGATCTGAAAGTCATCGCTCCGTGGCGTATGACCGATGTATGGAAAATGGAATCCCGTGAAGATGAGATCGAATTCTGCAAGCAGCACGGCATCGTGCTTCCGTTCGACCACAGCCACAGCTACAGCCGTGACCGCAACCTCTGGCACATCAGCCACGAGGGACTCGAGCTCGAGGATCCGGCAAATGAGCCGAACTACGACAACATGCTCGTCCTTGGCGTGACTCCGGAAAAGGCTCCGGATCAGGGCGAATATGTGACCATGACCTTTGAAGCAGGTACACCGAAGACCTTAAATGGCAAAGAGATGACTGTCTGCGAGATCATCACAGAGCTGAACAAGCTCGGCGGCAAGCACGGCATCGGTATCGTCGACATCGTCGAGAACCGTGTCGTAGGTATGAAGTCCCGTGGCGTCTATGAGACACCGGGCGGAACAATCCTGATGGCTGCACATGACCAGCTCGAGGAACTGATCCTTGACCGTGAGACGATGGAGACGAAGAAGAAGCTCGGCAGCCAGTTCGCACAGGTCGTTTACGAAGGAAAATGGTTCACCCCGCTGCGCGAGGCGATTCAGGCATTCGTAGAGTCCACCCAGCAGTATGTGACTGGCGAAGTAAAATTCAAGCTCTACAAGGGCAACATCATCAAAGCCGGCACGACTTCTCCGTACAGCCTGTACAATGAGTCTCTGGCAAGCTTCACGACCGGCGATCTCTACGATCACCATGACGCATCCGGATTCATTACCCTGTTCGGACTTCCGCTGAAGGTTCGTGCAATGAAGATGATGGAAGCAAAGAAGAACGCAGAAAGCAAGTAAGTTTTCAGCTCCAGTAAAAACGCTCCAATAATCAAGCCCTCTGGCAAATTCAAATGATTTGTCAGGGGGCTGATTTTTCTTTCTCTTTTTTATCTCCTCACCGCACTTCTCTCACATTCACCAGACCGCCTCGCCACGCACGATCCACCGATACAGCAAAATCAGATATGCCAGCATAGCGCTCGCCTCCTTCCGGCCTCTATACTTCCAACATAGTTTCTAATTTGCATTTTCGCAAGGGGGTTTTATCGTTCTGAGCAAAATCTTATCTTCCACTGTTCTGAAATCTCATTTTCTATTAATACACCTACTTAGCGGCTCTTATGACATGAATCTACCGATAGAATCAAACTTGTATAAGTGTAAAAACAAGAAAATCCCGGAAAAGTGACATGTCATGCCACCCTTCCGGGATATCTCTTCTTAGTTTTAGTTTTAGCCGAATCAGGCAACTTTGTAACTATCTTCTTTGACCCGTTTCTGCCTGATCTTTACCAGACAATCAGTTCGACCTTACTTCCTGTCTCATAAACCCGACATAGGAGCCGCCGAACGCGATGAGCATCAGTGCTGCCAGACCGGTCAGATGCGGCCATACGAGCAGCAGACTCTGTCCGAGACTTAAGTATCCGCTGATCGCGCCGACAAGCTGATTAACGGTCACCGCATTGACGGAACGAACCGTCGGATTCATGATCGTCGAGACTGCCTCACTGTAGAGGTAATACGGCGAAATCCGGTTTAGGTTCAGATTCAGCGTATAATTGTTCAGGCTGTTGATCATTGCATGATAATCATCTCCCACCGGGTACACACCGTTTGCAATAATACTTGCCACCAGGCTCATGAAGATCGAGAAGAAAATCCATACAGAGATCGATGCCAGTGCGGAGGTCGCCGCATGTCGGCACACGACGGAAAACAGAATCGAAAGCGCCAGCCAAAATGCAACGTAAATCACTGTAAAAATCAGAAAAATCAAAATCCGGAGTACCTCCTCCGTATCCGGCGCCAGTCCGGTCACTGCCATTCCGACTGCTCCAAGTGCAATGCCCATCGAGAAAATGACAATTGCAATCACCGCCGTACCAGCAAGAAACTTTCCAATGATAATCGAATCACGGTAGATCGGCTGCGCGACCAGACGGTTTAAGGTACCGTTGGCCCGCTCACTGTTTACCGCATCAAACCCGAGTGCCAGTCCGACGATCGGCCCGAGAAGGGCGATGAAGGACATGAACGACGGGATCGAGCTTCCGCTCGACGTATACAGCTTCAGGAAGATGAAATTGCTGTCCTGTGAGATCGCATCGGAAAGCCCGGAGATCGCGCCATACAGGCTTGCAAAGCTCGTCGCCCCGATCAGAATCAGCAGAATGAGAAAGCGCTTGCTGGTCAGGTGATCCGCCAGCTCCTTACGGATCAGCGCATTTCTTCCTGTGCTGCCTTTAATTGCTGCCGGATTTATGCTTCCAGCTATATTTTTTCTTTGTTTTAGACTCATTGCTTTCATCATTCTGCCCTGCCTTTTCAAAATAACGTCTGTAAATCTCATCCAGATCGCCGCCGCGCTGATGCAGATGCATCACGGTATAGTCATGCTCTCCAAGGAATTTGGTCAGCTGTGGACGGATATCCTTCTTAGAGGTGATCATAAACCGGCGTCCTTCCTTTTCGATCTTCAGAATTCCCTGCTGAGCAGACAGCATTCCAAGAATCTGGTCGTCACACGGCTCTACATCTACCTCAAGCAGATAGGTGCCGTTCTTCTGGATCTGTGCTTCCAGTTCTGCCAGAGTACCACATGCAATCAGGCTGCCCTGTACATAGATGCCAACCCGGTCGCACACCTGCTGAATCTGCTGCAGCTGATGAGAAGATATCAATACCGTACGCCCATCCTTTACGGAAAGCTCCCGGATCAGGTTCAGCAGCTCGCGCATACCTTCCGGGTCAATGCCAAGCGTCGGCTCATCCATGATGATGACCTGCGGATCCTTCATCAGCACATCCGCAATGCCGAGTCTCTGCCGCATACCTTTGGAGTACGTTGCTGTCTTCCGGTCTGCCGCATCCGTCATGCCGACCCGATCCAGCAAGTAGTCAATCCGCTCCTCCAGCTCCTTTCCATGCATCCCGTTCAGTCTTCCGGTAAACCTCAGATTCTGTCTGCCTGTCATATCGCCATAGAAGCCGACATTGTCCGGAAGATACCCGACCATGGATTTTACCTCCAGCGGATTTCGCGTGCAGTCACAGCCTGCAATCTCCGCTGTGCCTGCCGTTGGCTCTGTCAGACCGAGCAGCATCAGGATCGTTGTTGTCTTTCCTGCGCCGTTCGGTCCAAGCAGTCCGAAGACTTCTCCTTTGTGAATGGAGAGATTCAGATCGTTTACTGCGATTTTCGATCCGTACCGCTTCGTCAGATGAGAAGTCTGAATAATATTCTCCATTTTTTCAGCCATGTTTACCGTCTCCCGAATTTCTTAAAGATCATTCCAAGTACTGCTACCAGAACTACAATAATTGCGATTGCCGCAATTCCCCATGTTGTAGAGGTCTTTACCGATACACGGAGATCTGCGGAAGAGGATGCCTCATCGTTCTTGATGCTGATCGAAGTCACATAGTCGCCCGTGATAACGTCCTGTGCCGGCTTGATTGTCGCAGTAATCTCCTTGGTTGCGCCCGCTTCCAGCGTATCAATCGTAGATTCACTGAAGGTGACCTCCCAGTCTGTCGGTGCGGAAGACGTGAGGTTCAGATTTGTCAGATCGACATTTCCGTTGTTTGTCACGCTTAAGGTCACCGTCGACTCCTTATCTGCATAGGCATCCAGACTCAGACGTCCGTCCGGTGTGGAGAGTGATACATCATAAGTACCTGTGATGGAAACAGAAAGATCCTCAGAAAGATTATCTTCCGATGAAATGGCCGTTACCGGAATGGAGTAGTCTCCTTTCTCCACATCATCCGGCGGTGTCACAGTCACGGTCACACCCTGGCTCTGTCCTGCATCGACGGTCAGGCTTGCTACATTCGTGGTCTCTCCGGAAGGAGTAAAGGTCGCCTGCCAGCCGGTCGGTACATCTGCCGCCAGTGCATAAGACTGTTCAGTCGCCCGGTTATTCACGATCGTCGTGTCAAAGGTAAAGGTCGTACCGGATGCACCCTGCTGCTCCGGATACTCGGAAGTAAAGGTGCTCTGCAGTGCCTCCTCCTTGCTGACGGTAACAGCAAGCTCCAGTGTATCGCTTGCGCCCTTTCCGCCATCGGCCTGCAGTTCAATCGTGTAAGTACCATCCTCTGCATCCTCCGGTACCGTCAGAGAAAAATCTGTTTCTGTCTTGTCATCTGTCGTGGCATCTCCATCGACATGCACTCTCGTGATCTGGCTGTTTCCGCCCTTAAAATATCCGCTCCAGTTGTCTGGCAGCGATTTTACAGACAGATCTGCATCATAGGACTCTCCCTCTGCACAGGAAAAATCAAGATCAAAATTGACATTATCGCCTGCCTTCACAGTCACGCCCGGATATGCGGTGCTCATATCGAGCCCCTCCCCTGCTGCATACGCCGGAGCTGCCCCAAGCAGCATCGCTGCGAGCATTGAAGCGGCCGTCAGCCCTGCTCCTGTCTTTCTCATCATTCCATTTACGCCTTTCATCATTCAGAACTCCTTCCATGATTTCTCGAGACCGATCAGTATATATGGCCCCGGATCCGCACCCACAGGTGCTTTCTGTCTGCATCAGTTGGGGCAAAATACCTCGATTCCAGACTCTGAAAATGATTCTAGCCGGAGATTGTGTTCCTTTTTTGATGAAATTGTGTTGCTCCTGTGGAAGAATTGTGAAAAAAGTGTGTTAAAAAGCAGGCAAAAAAAGCTGCAGAAAAAAATTTTTCTGCAGCTCATCGCTCATCTTGTTTTCCTTACTCTGCGTCGTCTGTATTCAGCCCTGTGATAAATTCATCCAGAGAAGAAGTATTTACAGTATAACTCGGCTTCTCTGCCGTCGTCGTATCCTCAGACTGAAGTCCGTGATAGACTGATACCCCGACCCATGCGACCAGCGCGATCGCCACAACCGATACGCCTGCCTTCATCGCAGCGAGCTGACGCTTCTCCTTTTTGATGATCTTGTCACGATTTTTCTTTTCCTGTTTATAACGGTCAACCTTTGCCTGACTCATGCTATCTCTCCTTTTCCGTAACATGCCGCGCGGCACTTTCATCATCTGCTCGACAGATTCCGCCCTTCCGCACAGGCTCTTTATTTACCAGTATACACGATTTGCATGAAAAGTAAAGTGGATATTCGCAATCTATCCCTGCAGCTCTGCTGACAGGGCCTAGCTTCGCTACTTTCAGGATCACAAGGAAAAGTGTTCTTTTTTATTTGCAATTCATCTCCCACCTGTAGAGGACGGAGAATTCTTGCTATATATTATGTTAAAGGATTTACTTGAGGGGAACCATTAAGGTTCCCCCATTATTTTGCTAATGCCTCTTTAATCTTCATCAATCTCTGATTTTTTATGATGATGATGTCTCTTATGTTCTGCTTCTCCGCAGACAATGCAGTTCTTCACTACTTCCCCATGTTTCGTAAAATCCCAGGTTCCATAGGCCACCATCGGGCTATCTTTCATAATGCAGAGGCTGATGGTTTCGTAAAGAATGATGCCGTCCTGTCTTGCAATGCATCGGAATAATTCATTGCCGAAATAGTCTTTGATATATCCCAGCACATCACCTTCCCGGAAAGTTTCTCCCGGCTGCCTTGTCGGATACCAGCATCCTTCTACCGGAGCATCTTCGTAAATGGCAGGGCTGACATCAATCGGTGTCTTTTCATGACGATGTGCCTGTCCCTTAAATACTCCTAGATAGCGCAGTATATTTTTCACATCATGCACATCTTCATCCACAAGACTCTGACACCATTGACTGCTGTGTCCACGTTCCAATAAAATACTTGGAATTCCCAATGAGCCTGCATAATTATACGCACCGCTTGTATTGCACTGGGATTCTACCAGAAGATCCACATGGGCAATCTCCGCCATCTCACGACTCTTTTTCACTACGTAATCACTGGCATTGCCCAGACAATATACATAGGAAACAAGACCTTCGAATCCGTCTCCGCAATGCAAATCAATATAGTAATCTGCAAATGGGAAAAATTCCTGTTCTACTATATAGGCGATACGCTCCGCTGCTGTGCCAAGCATACTTCCTGGAAATACCCGGTTCAGATTTTTTCCATCCTCATAGACAAGGCTCATGGTACGGTGCTCAAACCCACTTGGATTCATCAGATGAATGATGATTACCTGTCCGCTGATCTTGTCCGGTTCCAGGTCATGAGATAATTGAATCGCAGACTGGATTCCCACATATTCTGCATTGTGCACACCACCTGATATCAATACTGTTTCGCCTTCCTGCGTTCCGCAGATCAGTGTCACCGGAAGCTGGATACGGGTTCCTTCTACCGATATAAATCCGTTGACTTTTTCTCCTCTTTTT
>JAQXGF010000017.1 GCA_029006155.1 Lachnospiraceae bacterium | reverse complement strand
GCCACGGCCGGGTAGCCAAGTCGGGCCGGGATAAACGCTGAAGGCATCTAAGCGTGAAGCCCCCCTCAAGATGAGATATCCCAAGACCCCTTGAAGAACACGAGGTAGATAGGGCAGAGGTGGAAGTGCAGTAATGCATGGAGCTGACTGCTACTAATCGGTCGCAAGCTTATCCAAACGCGGAGAAAGCGGATAGTATCCGCTTACAAAGCAAGGTAGGGTTAAAAAGGTTAAAGATTTAAAATAATCGGATTGATATTTATATAGACTGTATGTGGTTTTGAAGGTATGTGAAATGAGACATCGGAGTGATCCGGTGTCTTTTTTTGTAAAAAATACAACATAGAAATGCGAAGCTATGGTATAATGTCTTTATGTTTTCAGAAATAAAAATAAAGTGAGGGAAAATTATGCAGGCATATTTATTTGTACATTTCAGGGAAAAGACAACGCCGGACGGCGAGCAGGTTTACTTTGGACTGAGCAAAGACGGGTTTCACTGGGAGGCCGTAAATGAGGGAAATCCGGTGCTCTGGGCGTATTATGGAGACAAAGGCGTCCGGGATTTTACGATTGTGCGATGCGAGGAGCGCAGAAAATTTTATATTTTTGCGACGGATCTGAGCCTTTCCTATGGAATGCGCAATCAATATCATCACTCCTGGGAGGAGATCGGACGGAACGGCAGCAAGCATCTGTCGGTATGGGAATCGGAGGATCTCGTCAACTGGTCGGAGCAGCGGCTGGTAAAGATCGGGGATGAAAGTTTCGGCTGTGTCTGGGCACCGGACATTATTTACGACCGGGAGAATAAGGATTACGTTTTACACTGGTCCTCATCGTGTGCAGATGACGATTATAAAAAGAAAGCGATTTATTACAGCCGGACGTCAGATTTTGAACACTTTACCGCACCGCAGGTGCTGTATCGAAGAGAAAACGGAGATATGATCGATTCAGCGATCTATGAGGAGGACGGATATTATTATCTGTTTGTGAAGAGCGGATACGACCCGGCATATGTGCAGCTGCTTCGGTCGAAGCAGGTGACGGGCACCTATGAGCTGATCGAAGAATTTTCGAGATGTATGGAAAAGCTGGAGACCGGAAAATATGAGGCACCGACGGCGATGAAGCTGCCGGACGGAACTTGGAGCCTGTATCTGGACTATTACGGGGTGCCGGGGAAAGGACAGGGCTATGTACCGTTTCTGGCAGACTGCCTGGCAGACGGACATTTCGAGCGGTCGGATGCGGAATTTTCCTTCCCATATGGTTTTAAGCATGGTACGATTCTTCCGATCACAATGGAGGAGTACGAACGGATCAAGGCACATGACTGGTCAGATAAGGGCTGGCAGTAGGAATATAAGACCGGTTTCAGAAAAGTGAGATTTACCGGATAAAGGTCGGTCTCAGAATGATGAGATTGTCAGGATCATGGCAGGGAGCGGAAAAGTGGAACGCCCGGATAAAGGTTGGTGACAGGAAAGAATGACCGGGAAGAGAAACAGAAAACAGGACATCAGCGCCGGGATGTACTGTCAGGACTGGATGGTGGATGCCGTCATCTATACAAAGATCCGCGCAGCGAAAGAGTGCGACATAGCAGTAAACTATAATGATGGCAGGGCCAATCAGCGCAAGAAAGCTGGTTGGCCCTGTTGTTGTATCCGCTTTACGGGATTATGCTATGCCAAAAGTGTAGGAAAGAAGTGCCGTTTGTGCAGTGAGCATAGATTTGCACCTTTTGTATGATACATTAAAGATAATATTGAATAACAGAGAAAATAATGATCAGGAAGTGAACCAGCGGAAATGAAGGGGGAAAAACAAATCTACATATTATTCATGTTACAATTAAATGTGAAAATAGCTCTGTAATTCAGAAAGGTGGAAGATAAGATTGAAAAGAAAGAAATTGTTTCGATGGATGTCATTAACTTTTATGATTGGTGCAGCTTCGCTGTGCTGGAAGCAACCGCGCATTGTGGAAGCGTATGAGGATGACGAGTACGATTATGATTACGATGACTATTATGATGATTATGATTACGAGGATGACTACAGCTATGATGATTGTGGCTGGTATATGATTTCGAGCGACTATGCGCCAGGAATTGCGGTGCGCAGTGAACCGTCGAAAAAGTCGGATTTGCTTTGCCGGATTCCGTATGGAACGGAATTTTATGTGGAAGCGTTTTCTGGTACATGGGGGTATACGACGGTAGATGGTGAGACCGGTTGGATCGATACCGATTATGCGGAATGGATTGGAGACGATGTGGATGATGAGGAAGCGGACTACTGGGATGACTATGATGATTATGAGGAGACAGGAGAATGGTATTATATTATAAGCAGATATAAGCCGGGAATCGCAGTGCGCAGTGAGCCGACAAAGGATTCCGAATTACTTTGCCGGATTCCTTACGGTACCTGGTTTTATGTGGAAGCACTTTGTGATAACTGGGGGTATACGACAGTGAATGGAGTGACTGGCTGGATCGATACCGATTATGCAGAAGTGGATTGGGATGATGATTCGGTTGTATTTGAAGATAAGGGGCTTTACAAGGATGGATCAGAAATTAGTTCGGATTCCTTTATTCTTCCAGACAGCGACAGTACCTATTTATCAAGAAAAGATTTGTCTAATCTGACGTTGAAGGGACTCTGCTATGCAAAAAATGAAATTTATGCCCGCCATGGACGGAAGTTCAAGGCGAAGGAACTGCAGAATTACTTTAACTGGCAGGAATGGTACGATGGAATTTACGAACCGAGCGATGTGACGGATAAGAAAATTGTAAAAATGTTAAACAAGTATGAAAAGCAGAATATAGACCTTCTGGCCACGGTGGAGAAGGAAAAGGGGACGTATTCGGTAAAATAATCAGAATACCTAAAAAATATAAGAAAAAAGAGGGAATGGGCGATGAAAATGAAAAAACGGTATAAGGTGATCATTACGACAATGTTGATGCTGTTGACTTTATTATTTGCAGGGCTTTCGGCGCAGGCGGCGACACCAAAATGGAAAAAGGTATATAAAAATTTTCTTCAGAGGAATGAAGATACATATGAATATTATTTTGTTTTAAACATTGATGGAAAAGGGACACCAGAACTGATAGTATCAGATGATCTGTGCTGGAGTTATAGGGTTTATACAATCGTTGGTAACAAAATAAAGTATGCAGGGCGTGTGGAAAATCAGGGCATGGGATCGAGAGCAAGATACAATAAGGTCAGAAAAGGGATTTGTGGTTCCTGGGCTGGTGCAGGCTGTACAGAAAGTTTTTTTTATACGATGTCAAAAAACAGGCTGAGAACAAAAGGCTACTTATTATATGATAACAATCATGGAAAAAGAATCAGATATAAAGTAAATTATAAGGCGTGCTCTGCAAAAACCATGAAAAAGTATCTGAATTATTATTTTAAAGAAAAGAATATCCGGGAATATCGATGTAAAATAAATTCGTGGAGTAACAGAAAGAAAAGTTTCGGCTAAATTGTGAAGAATCATGAGTCAGGGACTGAGCGGATTCACGGGTGAACTTCTTCAGGCGCAGGAGCGTGGAGAGGTTCGGCTGATAACGCCGGAGGATCTCTACAGGTAAACAGTTTGACCAACTTGGCAGGCGAAATAATTTTGACCTGACTCAGGCCGGATAAATAGTAAAAAGTCGGAGCCATGCGAAATATGCAAAATATGTAAGAAACGGTGCAATTTATGCAAAATGCATAGATTTGCACCGTTTTTATGTTAAATTAAAAGTATATTGACAAAAACATAATAAAAATAAGTACTTGCGTGTGGAAAAACAAATATGTTTTTCCCTTGTGCTATAGTCATAACTGAAAAGAAAAACGATTCTGGAAAATAAAACACACGGAGGATAAGTTATGAAGAGAAAAAACAGGCTTTTTTGCGGACTTGGGGTCGGGATTCTGGCGGCGGGAGGATCGGTGCTGACGCTGCAGGCAGAGGATACGCCATATGCAATCATTTCACAGGGAGTGTCGAATGTGACCTACGGCGATGTGCTGGAATATGGCGATGAGTATGTGCTGTTGGTGAACAGGGAATCCGGATTTTCTTCAACTACAAAGCAATACGGGATCTATGATATCATAAATCAGAAATGGTGCATGGAATATGAGGATTTCAGCGAGGTGAGTCTGGATAAGGTTGAGTATGCGGGAGACGGCATGTTTATTCTGACCGATGCAAATCATGACCGGTATGAAGCGGTCAATGGCTTGTACAATATGGATATGACACGTCCGTTGCTTTTTCTGGATGCAAAAAGCGGAGAGAGCTTCTATGCAGAGATGCCGCAGGCAGAAAAAGAGGATCCACTGGATTTTAAGGACGGTTATTCGATCAATCTTGCACAGGCAGAGGACTGGGATATTTATGTGACAGGTGAAGACGGAAGCTGTTATCCGACCGGTATCGCGGAATACTGCATGGAGTTGGACGAAGATAACGAGCTGAGTGATGACAATATCCGGAGGTGCTATGTAGATGAGGACTACGCCGTGTATGCATATAATGAAGAATATTTTATCCTTTACGACCGTCAGAAGGATGAAATCACAGATTTTTATGATCCGGTATATGCAGGGAAAATTGCGTATCTGGATACAGATGCGTATGTGTGCGGGGATTATCTGGCTTTCACTAATTTACGTGGTGAGGACAAGGAGAATTATTATGCAGTGCTGACTCTGGACGGCGAGGAATATATTGCACCGGAAAAATGCGATGATTCGATGGTGACAGAACGCGGCAATCTGCTGGTACGTACCGGGGATCAGTTGCAGGAGATCGGACTTGAGAACAGAACACCGGAAAACGCGCTGGCAGTAGATCAGCTGGCGAAGGCTTACAAGGCTGAGAGCAGCCGGATTGCATATGAGCTTGGAATGGATCGGAAGGGAACAATTTATGAGGATGTGATTACCTACATGGATGATATGGGCAGGGATACATCCAATAATGTCGCAGATACCTGGTATCTGGGTGGAAATTACGGGACATTTCAGGGAACCTGGTATTATCCATATGATACGAAGGATGATGGTGTAGGGATGCTGCAGCTCATCGGTGACGGACGTGTGATCTATGAAAGCCCGGTATTGAATGCGCAGAACTGTCAGGTGGATTTTGCGGTGGATGTGAGCGGAATTCAGCAGCTTCGCATGGAGTATTCGGGAGTGGCAGGTCTGGATAAAAAGCTGGTGGGACTGGCAGGTGGCACATTTCTCTCATCCGGAAGTATCTTGGATGTAAGCGCAGAGCCGTCTGAAAATGCACCTGCGGAGGATGTGATCATTACACCGCAGGAAGATAGTGTGCAGGAAGATGCGTCAGCAGAGGAAGTGCTTCCGGTGATGCTTTATGATCTCTATGCCTATCAGGGAGATTTTCATAAGGAAGAGGTCGTGACTGATAATATGGGAAATGATTATTATAAGGCAATCCGCGTATATGCGACCGAGCGGAAGGCCAGCTACGATATTGAAGGAAAATATCATACATTATCTGGAATCGTGGCTGTGACAAAGGGCGATCAGGATACGGACACCGACCGCAATAAGCGGGGGCATATCCGCGTTTACGGCGATGACCGGCTGCTGTGGGAGGATGCGGATCTGAATACGATGACACGCCCGTATGAGATGTCAGTAGATATTTCCGGCGTTCAGGATCTCAGAATTGAGATGCAGGGCTTTGATGCGCGACTGATGTCAAGCGGAATCAATGTGATTTTTGAAAATGCAGTACTGCAGTAATACGATTCGTTTGAACGCAGATCGCGAAGCGACTGCGTTCATGAGCAAGTAGCGAAGCGGATTGCGAATGTCCGCTTTACAATCCGCAAGGATAGCGGAAGAGAGGAAGCATATGGAGAGAACAGTTACAAATGAGAAGAGAAAGTACATGATACTTGGGATTGCAGTATTTTTCCTGCTTGCATTTTGGAGTATTCCGGCGCGGGCTGTGACATTTGAACGGATTCCGGATGCATGCGATTACATCAACGGGCAGGAAGAACAGCTGGCGGAGGGAATTGATTTCACACTGGAGTGGTGTGAAGCTTATACGATGGATTCAAATGAACTGCTGAGATACTTTCAAATGCAGGGTGGATTTGTAATCGGAACAATACAGGTCACAAAGCATGAGGATAAGACGGTGGACGTCCATCTGGAGCCGTATTATTATCCTGGCGTGCGCGTGGCGTATGCCTATCGGAGTGGAGATACTTCCTTTTTGACCAGTGAAGAGAGAAGTCTTTATGATTATTGTATGGACATAGCAAATGATGCATACCTTGTTTCCAATACCGATCTGGAGCGGGAAAAATATATTCATGATTTTATCTGTGATCGGGTCGTTTATAAGACAGATGGGACGAAGGACAGTACCATGCCAGTGCCACGGCATAAGACGGCTATCGGCGCTTTTTTCGACGGAGAAGCAAACTGTCAGGGGTATACGGATCTTTTCTATGTGCTGGCAACAATGGCCGGATTTGAAGTGCGAAAGCAGATTGGAGGTAACTGGAGCTGGACGGGGCCGAGTGATAACAACCATATCTGGAATGTCATCAAGCTGGATGGAAAATGGTATGAGGTCGATGTCACCTGGGATGATCAGGAGCACAGCGATGCACCATATATCTATGCAAGTTTTAACTTTGCGCCAGGCTGGTCGTATGGGCATGACCTGGGGAACTTTGGCGTCTGTGCAGATATGGGGTGGTCTTCCGATCAGAAATATTTTTATTATTCTGAGCTGGGGGTATGTGCTTCGGATTATGCGACACTGGCGCAGAAGGTATATGACTATAAATGCAATCATCCAAATGAATCACAGGTACATGCCATGTATATTGGGGGACAGCTGGATACAGCTGCGTTTGACAATGCGATGAAGGATTATGCGAACCAGTTTTCCAGGTGGGTCAACTGGAGCTATCGGGTATATACAATCCAGTTTGATAATCCGGAGCAGTGGAATTCATTCCTTGTTGTCACGTGGAATCAGTTTGGGTGATCCTTTGCAAAATATGTAAGAAAAAAGAACAAAAATGAATCATGTGCATGATATAGTGAGAGGGGATGTAGGACGAAAGCAGGTTTTCAGAATCAAAACAGAAAAGATCGGAGATTATCATGAGTAAAAAGAGAAGCGATACTCCTTTGCTGCAGGAATGCTTTGCGATTGCCGGGAGACAAAACCGGGAATCTGTGGTAGAGTGGAAGAAGAGAATCGCCGCGTGTTTGGAAGCGGCGGGAGCGTGGATGCTGCCGGAAGAGCGTGGTGAGAATGAGATATCATTTCGAACCGGCGATGCGGATGGCGGCAGGAGCTATCGGTATCGGCTGCAGATTTTGCCTTTACAGGGGCAGATGAAGCTTGTGCAGAGCGTCGAGATGGAAAATTTAAAAAGGCGGAAGCAGCTGCTGCAATGGTATGCGGGAAAGCGGAATCAGAAACTTGGGAAACATATACGCTATCAGCTGTTTCCGGTGCGGCTGGAAGGCACGGTATGGATGAAAAAGGGCTGGGAGATGGAACTGATCCGACTTGTGAGTGAGATGAGCAGGATTCTTTTGGAGGACGAACCGGTGCTGTGTGCATTGTACAGTGGGACGGTGCCGCCTGCCATACGCGAGGAACTGTGCAGGGAATACCAGGAATACGAGAGGGAAATGAGTGATGAAATCCGCGTTTGAAAAGATGATAGAGGACTTTCGAAAAAAGGATTTACAGGAACTGCTACAGACCTGTATGCATGCAGATGCGAAGACAGCGAAGAAGCTCCCGCTTCGTTACCGGTTGATCGCAGTCGGATTTTTAGCACATCTGTCCCTGGAACAGCTGGAGCAGAAGCTTACGGAGCACGGCTGTGAGCGCCTTTATGCGCGCAATCCTCTGGAGGCGAGCCTGATTTTTGCCTTTCGCAGGGGGCTATCCTATGAGGAATGGAGCCATCTGGAGCTGCTCTGCGAAAAGTTGGAGGAGGAACGGGGAATGGGCGCTTCGTGGTTTCAGGGGGCGTCGATCACCTGTGAAGAGCTAAATTCCTATGTGCGGGAAAATTCGATTCTGGATGAAGGAGAGCTTCGCACCAGAAGCATCACGCGAAATTTACGGGAACAGATCAAAAAGAGCAGTAGTGAGGAAGAATTTCTGGCATTTATGGAGCGGAACTGGAGTCAGTTTTGTGTGGTGCGGGAAAAGACAAGATACTATTTCTGTAAATACCTGAGCTATTATATTGAGGAACGGATCGAAAATTATCTGGTGGCGCGGCGAAGCCGGTTCGGGCGGGCGCACGCGGTCATGGAGCTCGGAGTGCTGAAAAGCGCGGCAAAGCTCCGGAAAAAGCAGGGCGACGAAGCCTCCATCCGCGAGATGCTGCGGCAGTCAGCGATTTCCTGTGGCAATCTGTACGATGCTTTTAATTATTTCTATTTTGAATATCTCTCTACGGACTGGCTGGAAGCGCTTCTGGAATGCTATGGGGAAACGGTGGAGCAGATGACAGAAGAAGAGGTACATACG
Source organism: Lachnospiraceae bacterium (assembly GCA_029006155.1). Taxonomy (GTDB): domain Bacteria; phylum Bacillota; class Clostridia; order Lachnospirales; family Lachnospiraceae; genus Choladousia. The sequence goes on along the minus strand of JAQXGF010000017.1, from coordinate 5,370 downwards.
CTGGCAAACGGAATCCGTGCCTATGAAAGGGGCTGGGAAAACATTCCGGACCGGGATGTGATCATTCAGAAAAAGGAACAATTGCGGGAACGAGAGCGGCAGCTGGATTTGGAATATGCACTGGAACCGTCCGGTACCGGAACGTCCGGGCGGGGATACCAGAAAAACCGTTCCGGTGAAAAGTCGGTGCGCAATTATATCAAAGGGGTGACGGACATTGACCGGACATCGCTGATCTGTTATCTACTGTTTTTTGGAAATCATTTTACGGGGCATCGAGAGCGGGAGATCACGCGGCAGCGGCTGGATGAGATTCTCTTGGAGTGCGGGTATCCGATGCTGCGGGAACGGGATGACTTTGATGCGTTTGTGGTTCAGTATCTTGCGGCGGACGATCCGGCTGGTTTGTTGATTGAGTGTGTGTCAAGATATGCAATGGAGGAGAAAAATTTCTACCTGTATCACATGTATCAGGGCGCAGGCAGCGAGGATGGCAGGCTGAGGAAGATGCTGGAGCGAGAGTGAAAAGACACACATCGATATGGCAGCCAGAAATTTGCGATAAATGGAGAAATATACACTATGGGAACTGAGGTGTGGGCATTACCGGAACATACAGTTCTGGATGGACGGTATCGGATTCTGCGCCAGATCGCGTCGGGTGGGTTTGGGATCATCTATGAGGCGTTCAATGAAAAAATCGGCCGCAAGGTGGCGGTGAAAGAGTTTTTTGACCGCAGCTATATGAGACGGGAAGCCGGAGGGGATGTCATAGTCCCGGAGACCGAGCAGATGACGTTTCACATGGCAAAGGAAAAGCTGCTGCAGGAGGCGCGGAGGTTGGCGGACTTTGCGGGCGAGCCGGGGATTGTGCAGGTGCTGGACTATTTTGAGGCGCATCGGACGGCGTACATTGTCATGGAGCTTCTCGATGGAAGTACGCTGGGGGAGTGGTTTCAGAAGCATGGTCGGGTGGATGCAGCGGAACTGTTTTATTTGCTGCTGCCGCTGATGCGGACGATGGAAAAGGTGCATAAAAACGGTGTGCTGCATCTGGATATCAGCCCGGATAATATCCGGCTTTTAGAGGGAGAAAAGGCGGTAAAGCTGCTGGATTTCGGCTCTGCCAGAACATATGGAAATGATGCAGGCGGCATGATCCAGCTGAAGGATGGCTATGCGCCTCCGGAGGAATATGATGGAGAAGGGCAGGGGCCGTGGACCGATGTGTATGGTCTTAGTGCCGTTCTGTACCGTGGGATCACCGGCCGGAAGCCGGATCATGCAATGCAGCGGGTGATCCGCGAGGAGCTGCAGATGCCGTCCCGGACGGGGATCCGGATCGATGGCAGACTGGAGCGAATTCTGAAAAAAGGCTTGAGTATCCGGCCGGAGGATCGCTATCCGTCGTTTACGGAACTGCTCGCGGATCTGGAATCGATTTTCCGGAAAAAGGAGAGAAAAGCCGGGTGGAAGGAAAAACTGTTTCTGTTTGCTCCGTTGTTTGGCTGCGTCGCTGTGGCAGGCGGGATGTTTGCGTATCAGTACTATCAGGAACATCTTGCCTATTTTAAATTTCATGGGGCGAAGACCGAGATGATTTTGCTGACACCGTATGAGGGGATTACCAGCCGGGACTATCAGGCGGACATTCGGACGATCCGTGAGCGGCTCCGCCTGCGCTATGGGGAGGAAAATTATCTGCTCAGAGAAGAAAAGGAAAATCTGGAGCTGATTCTGCCGCTTGAACTGATAAAAAGTGAAGAAAATATGGATCGGGCGGTCGCTCTGGAAATGCATCAGTATGTGGCAGAACCGATGCAGCTTGCGATCGCGGCAGTCGCAGATACCGATGCGGGATCGGAGATCAGCTATGAGATGCTGGATCGGGGAGAGATTCTCGGAATTGAAAAGAAAGCTGGCGAGATGCCGGTAAAAGATACGATCCCGGAATCCGTAAAAAATGATATCATCTATCAGGCCTATGTGGAAATCCGGATATCCGAAGAGGCGGCAGAGAAGATGAAAGCAGCGTTGTATGAGAAGCTGCATCAGGCGGGGGGATATCTCCTTCTGCTCACGGATCCGGGTACACGAACAAGGGAAAAATACGGGATTATGACAGATCCGGATGGAGATTTTACGACCTGGTATCTCGGACTTGCGAAGGAAACAGACGGCTGGAGGGCCATTCTGGAGACGGATCCCCTAAGCGGTAAATTTCAGGTGACTTATGAGCTTGCGGCGGACTGGGAGACGGAGGCAAACAGCATTCGCTGGGGCAGATATCAAAAGGAGCCCTCAGCGATTTCCTCGCCGTTTGTCTGTATGGAGTATGGTGCGTACAATAGATTTCTCTCGATCGATTACGGGCTGGAAGTCGAGGACGGGAAGTGGATCGAGGAATATATTAAGCTGAAAAAACATTTGGATCTGCTTGAGAAGCCGTATGCCATCGGCATCTCCCCGGATCGCAACCGGAAGCTGATCGTCCGGATGGCGCAGGCAGACCAGAATGAGTTTTTGCAGCGGCTTCTGTGTGAGAATGTATCCTTTCACCTGGAAGCAAAAGCCGCAACGGTCGAGGACTATCAGGGGTATGAGGATTTGCTGAAAGTAGAGGATGAGGACGGTAAAGTGTCGTTGTCCTGGCAAAGTGAACAGAAAGAACTGCTGGAATGGGAAGCAGCAGTGCTGCAGTCGGGCGATCCAGCGATTTATCTGGTAGTCAATGACTGGCGCGTGGCAGAGGCGGATATTGATGCGGCTGAGGGGACGATCGCATTTACAGAAAAGCTGATCGGGGATGGCGGAAGCTTTGAGGAGTCCGATTTTCCGCTGCTAAAGCTGTTGGAAGACCGGAGCCTGGACTGGCAGGAGGACTATATCAGCTCCATCGACAGCGAGTCATACCGGTGGATGCGTTCCGCCTATGGGTCAGAGGAGCATCCGGTGGAACAGGAGATGCGAAAAGAGCAGATGGAGTGGAAGCCGCAAATTCTATAAAAATAATTTGAGAAGAAGGAATAACTCGCGTGATTTTGGATGAGAGGTATGAGATAAAATCAGTTTTGAAGCAGGCGGATGGGTATACTCTGTACCATGCCCGACATTTGCGACTGAAAAAAACAGTATGGATTCAGGAGCTGGATGCGGGAATCGAAATGGCAGATCAGGCGCAGCAGCGCGCAAGGGCGTGGAGCGACTGTTCGGCGGTGGAGGGTATGGTACATATCTGCGATCAGTTTGGAATGAATGGAAAGGTATATATCATATACGAGGCTCCGACGGGACAAAGGTTGTCGGAATACCTCGGAGAAAAAGGGACGCTGCCGGAGACGGAGCTTGCCGGGATAGTGCTGAAGCTGTGCAAAATTTTTTCTCCTGCGTGTTCGATCGGACTCGATGACCTGCCGGTCACAGTGGAAAAGATATACCGTCAGGAAGACGGGGCGCTGTCTTTTTTTGCGTGCGTGACGGAGTATGGGCAGAAAACAGACTATGTTTATGAGCTGTGTGAAATTTTTTATGAAGGGGTCACCAAAAAGAAGCCGCCGCAAAAGCGGATCCGTATTCTCTTCGATGAGATGGAATCGCTGTTAGACTGCCAGCCAAGGCTGGATGGAGTGCTTGCCGCGATCATAGAGAAGGGACTGCAGGTGGAGCCGGAAAAATCTTTTGCTTCATTGTCGGAACTGGAGATAGCACTTGCAAACTGGGAGGGGCAGCAGGAAAAAAAGAAGCGAGGCATTCCATATCGGATTGCGGGCTGTCTTTTGTGCGCGGTACTGCTTGGAATCGGACTTCTGGGACTGTATCAAAGATATGAGGAGCAGATTCGTTTCTTTGGAGTGGAGACACAGCTCGTCTTGCTGGTTCCGAACGAGAATATGACCCGGAAAGAATATCTGGAAGCAGTAGATATGCTAAAAGAACAGATCGGACAGGTCAGCGGGAGAGCGCCCTGTCTGGTACAGGATCAGGGAGGCACGATCCGGGTATTGATGGAAAAGAAGGTGTATGAAGCGTCGATAGCCGGGGAAGACTTTTTTGATCCTGCGTTTCGGGTGATCGCAGAGGTCGATGTGGACTGGATGAATCGCATCAGTAAAAAGTTGGAGCACTGGGTCGGCGCGGATGCGGTCGCCGACCCGTCGGTGGTGTGGGAGTATACGATGGAAGCATACTCAAAAAAAGAGCACACAGCCGAGGAAAAGCAGTATCACAATATCGTCACTGTGGCAAATCGTCTGGAAGCCTTGGAAATCCCGTATGCGATCGGATTGATCGGCGAGTCTGGAGATCAGATCGCAGTAAAAGTCAGCCAGAAGGATCAGACAGAATGGATCTCAGACGTTCTGCTTGCAAGAATGCAGACAGACATTCACACAACCGGGACAGCTACAGAAACAACGCCCAAGGAGAAGGCATTTCTGGATGAGGTGGCAGCGACATGGGTGGAGAATAATTATGTTCATAGTGGGAGCTATTATTATTCAGACGGAGAGCTGGTGGCGGAAAATATAAGTGAATAAAAATGCAGATTATGTAGGGAAAGCGTGCAGTTTGTGTCAGATTCGACGAATTGCACGTTTTTTATGTTATAAAAGTTAAGTGATAAAAAAGAAAATGATGAAACATGTCAGAAAAGTGACAAGCTGCAACAACGATGGCAAAGAGATTTCCATTGCCAGAGGGATAAGCAGTGGATGGCAGGATTGAGAATATCCGGCTTACGAAAAAAGAGAAAGATGTGGTGTGAGTTATGGAACTGAAGATAGGAATTTGTGACAGCGATATGGGCTGGCACAGACGAATGGAAGAAATCCTTGGAAAGGCAGAATGCATTACCCGGATATCCCGCGAGATGGAGCACTTTTATGGAGAAAAAGAGCTGTTGCTCTATACGGGAGATTCGATTGATCTGCTGTTTATGGATGTAAAGCTGAAAGACGGGAACGGGATCACGCTGGCTGGGCAGATCAATGGAATCTGGCCGGAGTGCCAGATCATTTTTGTGGCGGAAGATCTGTCGAGTGCAGTAGATGCCTACGAGACGGACCACGCATACTATATCCTCAAGGATCAGGTGGCGGATCTCATTGAACGGGTGCTGGATAAAGCACTGGACCGGGCGATCAGCGGCAGATACCGGAAAAGTAAAAAGCTGCTGCTTTCGATTATCCGCGGGGAGCAGGTGCTGCTTGCTGCAAACGAAATCATATATTTTGAGCGGCGCAAGCGTGTGACTGTCGTTCGGACGACCGTAGGGACATACGAGGTGCGGGATCGTCTGGATGTGCTGGAAAAGGTGCTCTTTCCGGAAGAATTTGTCCGCTGCCATACGAGCTATATCGTATATCTTCCGGC
>JAQXGF010000016.1 GCA_029006155.1 Lachnospiraceae bacterium | reverse complement strand
TCTGACTACAGGGCGACAGGCATAGAGATGAAAAGAAATGCATTACGGCATATTGGAAATCACCACTTGCAATAGCGATGCATTTTTCAGGACAGGGAGGAAAATTATGGCCAAAACAAAGAAAGTAAGCAAGCTTAAGGATGACAGCAAATGGGCATGGCTCATGCTTGCGCCGAATATTATCGGTTTTCTTTTATTCATGCTGATTCCGATGGTGGCAACGTTTGTACTTAGCTTTACAAAGTATGATATGCTTTCCACGCCAAAGTTCGTGGGACTGCAGAACTACATAGACATGGCAAAGGATCCGATTATATGGGAAGTTACAAAAAATACGATTCTGTATACCGTGATTACCGTTCCGGTGGGAATGTGTATTTCCCTGCTGCTGGCGGTTATGCTCGATCAGAAGATCGCATTCCGGAGATTTTACCGGGCAGCATTTTTCCTTCCGTCGATCACTTCCATGGTAGTTGTAGCGATCGTATGGCAGTGGATTTACAATCCGGATTATGGCCTTTTGAATTATTTTCTGTCTCTGTTCGGGATTAAGGGGCCGAAGTGGCTGCTGGATGCAAATACTTCCCTCATTTCTCTGGCGATCGTAGGCATCTGGAAGAGAGCCGGATATGACATGATCATTTTCCTCTCAGGACTGCAGGGAATTTCGAACAGCTATTATGAGGCATCCATGCTCGATGGTGCAAATAAATGGCAGCAGTTCCGCTACATCACACTTCCGATGCTGAAGCCGACGACCTTTTTCGTGTTTGTCATGGCAGTTATCAGCTCCTTCCAGGTATTCGATCAGGTTATGCTGATGACAAAGGGCGGACCGGGACGTTCCTCATCCGTTCTCGTGCATTATCTGTATCAGAATGCATTCCAGTACTTCAAGCTTGGCTATGCATGCGCGATCGCATATCTGCTGTTCTTTATCGTTATGGGTGTTACCGTGTTTAACATGCGTATGGAAAAGAGCATGAGAGAGATCTACTAAGGAGGGATAGCATGAACAACAAGAGAAAACAGCTTATCGTAAAAATTGTGGCGCATCTGGTTTTGCTTCTTGGCGCGATTACCATGCTTGTTCCGTTTATCTGGATGCTTTCATCCTCTGTGAAAAGCCTTGGTGAAGTATTTGTATTCCCGCCGACCCTGTTTGGAGAAAAAATTGTATGGGAGAATTATACAAAGATTTCCAGCCGTTTTGACTATCTGGCATATTTCATGAACAGCGTTAAAGTATCGGCGTGGGTTGTTATCTTTCAGGTATTTACGTCTGCGACGGCGGGTTATGTATTTGCAAAACTGAACTTCAAAGGAAGAGATAAGATTTTTACTCTGTATCTGGCGACGATGATGATTCCGTTTCACGTAACGGTCATCACAAACTTCCTGCAGATGTCTATGTACGGACTCGTAAATACGCTCTGGTCCCTGATGCTTCCGGCGTCGGTATCTGCGTTCGGTACATTTTTGATGCGTCAGTTCTTTGTGACGGTGCCGAATGAGCTGATCGAGGCGGCGAAGATCGACGGATGTAACCCGTTCAAGACCTTCCTGCAGATTTGCTTCCCGATGGCGAAGCCGACCATCGCGACCTTAAGTATTTTCTGCTTTATGAATGTATGGAATGACTATTTCACTCCGCTGATTTATATCAACGATTCCAGAAAATATACACTGCCGCTCGGACTTGCGAGCATGAAGGGTATGTACTCGACGGACTGGCCGGTATTGATGGCATCTTCTGTTATTTCGGTACTCCCGGTACTGATCGCATTCCTGTTTGCCCAGGATGCATTTGTAAAGGGCGTTATGATGACTGGTATGAAAGAATAATAAGAAGGAAGGTGCAGGCAATATGAATACGGTAAAAAGTGCAAAAGGACGACAGGTGTATCTTCGCGACGAAGAGCTTCTGCGAAGACGGGAAGAAAATAAAAATTATCTGCTGGAACTGGGCAGCGAGCATCTGCTGCTTCCGTATCTGATGGAGGCAGGGCGCTGTAAATTAAGCGAGACACCGGATGACATTCATGGCGGCTGGGAATCCCCGCTGTGTGAGCTGAGAGGGCATTTCCTTGGACATTGGCTGTCTGCGGCGGCCATGCATTATGAGGCGACCGGCAACGAGCAGGTGCGGGCCAAAGCCGAAGAGATCGTAGAGGAGCTGGCAGCGTGTCAGAAGGACAATGGCGGACAGTGGGCGGCTTCGATTCCGGAAAAGTATCTGTACTGGATCGGACAGAAAAAGCCGATATGGGCACCGCAGTATACGATTCATAAGACATTTATGGGACTGCTGGATATGTATGAGCTGGCCGGAAGTCAGAAAGCGCTGGATGTGGCAGTGAATTTCGGAAAGTGGTTCTATGACTGGAGTGGCAAATATACAGAAGCACAGTTTCAGGAAATCCTTGATGTGGAGACCGGAGGCATGCTTGAGATCTGGGTGATTCTGTATCGGATTACCAAAGATGAGATGTTCCGCACGTTGATGGATCGATATTATCGCAAGAGCCTTTTCGACGGGCTGCTCGCAGGAAAAGATGTGCTGACGAATATGCATGCGAACACGACCATCCCGGAGATCTTAGGTGCAGCGGCAGCCTATGAGGTGACAGGGGAGCAGCGCTATCTGGATATTGCACAGGCGTACTGGAAGAGTGCAGTCACAGACCGTGGCTCTTATGCGACCGGCGGACAGACCTGCGGCGAGATCTGGAGTGCGCCGAATCAGCTGAGGGCCAGACTGGGAGACAAGAATCAGGAACATTGCACCGTTTACAATATGATGCGACTTGCAGATTTCCTGTTTCGTCATATACAGGATCCGGCTTATCTGGATTACTGGGAGAAGAATCTGTACAATGGCATTATGGCACAGGGGTATTGGCAGGGCAGCTTTACGCATGGAAGAAAGTCTGAATATCCGACAAAGGGATTGCTGACGTATTTCCTTCCGCTGCGCGGTGGGGCTCAGAAGGCATGGGCGTCGAAGACACAGGACTTCTTCTGCTGCCACGGATCACTGGTACAGGCAAATGCGGCACATAATACCGGAATTTATTACGAGGGCGATCAGGCACTTTATGTATGTCAGTATCTGGAATCTGATTATCGAGGAGAGATTGCAGGCACAAAGGTATCGGTCAAGTTGCGTAAAAACCGGATGAACGGAACCGAACATCTGTCTTCAGATTCTACCGGAACGCAGAAAATCAGCCGGATTGCAGCGCGCTATCCATCTTATCCGCGCAGACAGGTCTATGATCTGATCGTGGAGACAGATCAAGAAGCAGAGTTCGATCTGTATGTGCGGATTCCGGCATGGACAGCTGGAGAAGGAACGGTCTGCATTTATGATACAGAAAATGCAGATGATCTGCTGGCGCTGATAGAAGAAGGAAATTCGGATGGTGAGAAGATAAATGGAAAGCCGGGAACACTCGTAAAGCTTCATAAGAGCTGGAAGTGTCAGGTGATCCATGTAGAGCTTCCGAAGACATTGACCGTAGAACATCTCCCAGATCAGGAAGACATGGCAGCATTTTTAGATGGTCCTGTCGTACTTGCAGGGCTCTGCGAAGAGGAGCGCATTCTCCATACGAAAGGACTGCAGGAGAACGAGCTGCTCGTTCCGGATAATGAACGGGAGTGGGGCAACTGGATGGGTACCTGGAAGACCGTGCGGCAGGAGCAGGGCATTCGCTTTGTGCCGCTGTATCAGGTCGGGTATGAGCACTATTCGGTGTACTTCCCGGTGGAAAAATAATGATCTCCTGTTTCAGTGGCGAATGTCCACTTGGCTGGGATATGTATAGAAAAAGATGCTCCGGGTGGGCATCTTTTTCTGTATTAGGCAATATGGATGGGTTTAAAATTCTGTCGAAGATTTATAATGCAACCTGTCCCTGCTGCAGTTCCAGAATCGCCTTCTCTATGACCGGGAGAGATTCTTCCAGCTCATCAGCGATTTGTTCGGAGGATTTGCCTTTTTTTAATTTTATAGCGACCTGAGAAATTACCTTATTCCAGGCACCTTGTTCAGCTGCGTTTCTTTCAAAATCTTCTAAAGCTTTGCACATATCTACAGTCACCTCCTTTTCTGTCTGACGTCGGAGCAGCTCTGAGCCGGTGATGAGGGCAATGACAGCGGCATTTACGAGATCTGCAAAATGGGCATTATCCCGCCAGAAATCTTTTAAACGGATATCCAATTCGGATGATCCGGTATTTTCCTTTATTGTATCAATTCTCTTTTTCTTCTGCAACGGATTTCCTCCTGTTTTTGACTGAATTCAGTTATGCCTTGCGGCTTTCATAATTGCTTATCCATAATAGCCGATGAACTTATTGTAAATATATGAATTCACAATATGACATGTTCCTGTTTATATATAGTAGCATAAAAACAAATAAAAAACAACATAAAATTAAAAACAAACAACATAAGCTATAAAAGAAAATTGAGACTGGTCAATGAGACGTTAAAAAATAAGTATCATCCGGGTGGAGGATGATGGTATAAAACAGAATTCCTCAGGCAAAAATTTAGTTGATTCTAATCAAAAAACTAATTATAATCATGATTAGATTAGATTAGATTAGATTAGATTAGATTAGATTAGATTAGATTAGGCTTGTAGAAGGCATTTTGATAAAAGAAGGAAAAACGAAAAACGTGCGGTATTACGAGAAGAAGTGATGTATATGAGACAGCGGTTGACTATCTCCTGTTTCAGTGGCGAATGTCCACTTGGCTGGGATATGTATAGAAAAAGATGCTCCGGGTGGGCATCTTTTTTTGTGTCAGGCAATATGGGCGATGCTTAACTGCCCCTGTTGAAGCTCCAGAATTGCCTTTTCTATGACCGGGAGAGATTCAGACAGAAAAAGATATAAGCAATAGCAGAATAAAAAGAAATAACAATTATATCGGAATATTGTATAAGAAAATGGTAGAGAAGATAGGGTATTATAGCAATATAAATAATAAATAAAAGGGAACGCAAAAAATCAGAAGAAAATGCACGGAAAAATGATTGCCGACAGGCGGAAAGGAGAAAAATGAAATTTAACAACAGAGAAGACATTATTGCATTGACACCGAAATGGACCGGGGAACGGCTTCCGGATGGAAGACCAAAGGTTCCGGATAAATACCTGGATGCGCTGTACGGAATGACGCTGGAAGAATTGTGGAAGCCAATTTTTGTTCAGGGATATGAGCATCAGTTTATTGCAATGAAATCATTGCATCCGGAATTTAAAGAAGATGGTTCTTTGAACTGCAAATTAGTAGGGCGGGCCATGACGGCTGCTTACGTGCCAACACGTACGGATTATTATGAAGCGACCTGCGATATTGCAGCAGCACAGGGATATTCAGGAACGCCAAACCAGTGGGTGATCGACCAGCTGTCCAGCCGGGATGTTCTGGTCGTCGATATGTTTGACAAAATTTATAAAGGAACCTTCGTGGGAGGAAATCTGACGACCGCGATTAAGTCCAAGACCGGTACCGGTGGTGCTGTGATCTGGGGTGGAATTCGAGATGTAGAGCAAATGCAGCAGGTAGAAGGAGTACAGGTATATTACCGAGGCATTGACCCGACGCCGATCCGAGATTTTGCAATGCTCGGATTAAACACACCGGTTCGCCTTGGAACCGGAAGAGACGCGGCGATCTGTCTGCCGGGAGATGTCGTATTTGGCTGCGGAGGCGGCGTCCTTTTCATTCCGCCGCATCTGGTAAAAGGCGTTGTAGAAGG
>JAQXGF010000015.1 GCA_029006155.1 Lachnospiraceae bacterium | reverse complement strand
GAAGAGAGCAGGATTCGGCGATGGCCGGGGCTGCAGAACGGAGGATACGATGGCAGAGACATTATTGCAGATCAATGGGCTGCGGGTAAATGTAGAAGAAAAAGAGATCCTTCACGGAGTGGATCTTGATATAAAAAAAGGTGAGACACATGTCCTGATGGGACCGAACGGAGCGGGCAAGTCGACACTTGGCTATGCGTTGATGGGCAATCCGCGGTATGAGATCACGGACGGACACATTTATTTTAACGGAAAGGATATCACAGCAGAATCCCCGGCGGAGCGGGCGAAGGATGGCATCTTCCTGTCCTTCCAGAATCCGATCGAGGTGCCGGGCATCACGCTTGGCAACTTTATCCGGACGGCACTGGAGCAGCGCACCGGAACCCGCATGCGGCTCTGGGATTTCCGGAGAGAGCTGAAGAAGGCGATGGACGTTTTGCAGATGGATGAGTCCTATGCAGAGCGAGATCTGAACGTCGGGTTTTCCGGTGGAGAGAAAAAGAAGGCGGAGATTTTGCAGCTGCTCATGCTGCGGCCGTCGCTGGCGATTCTCGACGAGACGGATTCCGGACTGGATGTGGACGCCGTGCGGACGGTGTCGCGTGGCGTGGAGGAATACCAGAAAAATAAGAAGGGTGCACTTCTGATCATCACACACAGCACGCGGATTCTCGAGGCATTGAAGGTGGATGCGACGCATATCCTCGCAGATGGAAAGATGGTGGCATCCGGGGACGCTTCGCTTGTCGATGAGATCAATGAAAAGGGCTTTGAAGCCTATGTCGGACAGTAATAAGGGGGCGAGGGCTTGAAGGAGAAAACATACGTCGCGGATATCGACAGAAGCATGTATGATTTCCGCAAGGAAGAAAAGGACGCCTATAAAGTGGCGGAAGGTCTGACGCCGGCGATCGTGGAACAGATTTCAAGAGAAAAACATGATCCGGTCTGGATGCAGAATTTCCGGCTGCAGTCCCTGCAGATCTACAACGAGATGCAGATGCCGGACTGGGGGCCATCCATTGAAGAGTTAAATATGGACAACATCGTGACCTATGTGCGGCCGAATACCCATATGAGCGCGAAATGGTCGGATGTGCCGGAAGACATCAAAGATACGTTTGAAAAGCTGGGGATCCCGCAGGCAGAGCGAAAATCGCTGGCCGGTGTGGGGGCGCAGTATGATTCGGAGCTGGTCTACCACAATGTGCGCGCCGAGGTGGCGGCGCAGGGCGTCGTCTATACGGATATGGAGAGCGCACTGACCGGAGAATATGCGGACATGGTGCGAAAGCATTTTATGAAGCTTGTACCGCCGCGGGACCATAAGTTTGCCGCATTGCATGGGGCAGTCTGGTCGGGCGGTTCGTTTGTCTATGTACCGCCTGGCGTATCGGTGGAGATTCCGCTGCAGTCATATTTCCGACTGAATGCGCCGGGAGCCGGGCAGTTTGAGCACACGCTGATCATCGTGGATGAGGGCGCTTATCTGCATTTTATCGAGGGCTGTTCTGCACCGAAATACAATGTGGCGAATCTGCATGCGGGCTGCGTGGAGCTGTATGTCGGGAAAAATGCGACCTTACGCTACTCGACGATCGAGAACTGGTCAAAAAATATGTACAACTTGAATACGAAGCGGGCGAAGGTAGCGGAGGGCGGCAAGATCGAGTGGGTATCCGGATCGTTCGGCTCACACGTTTCCTATCTGTACCCGATGAGCATTTTGAATGGCGAGGGTGCACGGGCGGAGTTTACCGGTATCACGTTTGCCGGAAAGGGACAAAATCTGGATACCGGTGCCAAGATCGTGCATAACGCGCCGAATACATCGTCCTATATGAATACCCGTTCCATTTCCAAGGACGGAGGTATCAGTACGTTCCGAAGCGCAGTCGTCGTGAATCCGAAGGCAAAGGGAAGTAAGTCGTCGGTGTCCTGTCAGTCGCTGATGCTCGATGACCGATCCAGATCCGATACGATCCCGGCGATGGACATCCGGACAAATGATGCGGATGTAGGACATGAGGCGAAGATCGGGCGGATCAGCGATGAAGCGGTATTTTATCTCATGTCGCGCGGCATCTCCGAAGAGGAGGCGCGGGCGCTGATCGTCAGCGGTTTTGCGGATAATGTCTCAAAGGAGCTTCCACTGGAATATGCGGTAGAGATGAACAACCTGATCCGACTGGAAATGAAGGGCAGCATCGGATGAGAGGGGTGAGGATATGAGTCAGAAATTTGAAATGGAGCTGAATCCGCTTCCGGCAAAGACGTGGAACTGGCTTCATATGAATGGAACGACACGGTCTGAGCAGATTTTGGAGCAGACCGGTGATCTGCAAGAAGAGATACCGGAATCTGTGACTGCGGTGGCGTGGATAGAAGAAGGGTACGAGGCAGAAAGGAAGAAGCTTGCCTCGCTGGAGACGGGAATGGGAGCAGCGTTCTCGGAATTTTTGCGACAGGGGACGACGACCGGTCGGCTTTTTGTCACTTCAAATGGAACGAAAGAAAAACAGCCGCTTCGCCTGACGTTTCCGTATGTGGATGGCGGCCATGTCCAGAACCAGATCAGCCTGTATCTGCGGGAAGGCAGCGAGCTGACGCTGATTATGGATTTTACCTCTGCAAAAGAAGCCAGTGGTGTGGCAGCCGTGCAGCTGCGGGTGTGGGCGGAAGCACACACGGTGCTGCATCTTGTGCAGCTTCAAAGACTGGGAACTGGTTATACGTTCTACAATGACATCGGTGCAGAATGCGGCGGGGAATCACAGGCAGATGTGATTCAGCTCGTACTCGGTGGAAACCAGACATACCTTGGCAGCCGTGCGGCACTTTCCGGTACGGCAAGCATGTGGAATTCGGACGCGGGGTATCTGGTCGGCGGAGATGGGCAACTGGATATGAATTTTGTGGCGTACCATACCGGGAAAAAGACGACGAGCCGCATGGATGCTTCCGGCGTACTGCGGGAGCATGGCAGAAAGCTGTTCCGCGGGACGATCGATTTTCGAAAGGGTGC
>JAQXGF010000014.1 GCA_029006155.1 Lachnospiraceae bacterium | reverse complement strand
GCCTCCGCGGCAAAATTCCACGAGATCTAAAGCATCCTGCACATAAGCCTGAAATTCCTCACTGTCCTCAGAAAAATACGTGTAGCCGGTGCCTGCGTGAATCGGGCAGACCATTCCGGCATTTACGACCGGTACCGGGAGACAGTCGAGATCTTCACAGAGCAGGAAATATTCATAAAAACCGAGTCCGTAAGTCATATAGTATGGATTGGTCGTGGAAGTGTGCCAGATATCGACGCCGAGCGGGCGGGCCGAGACATCACCGGTGACTTCCTCTCCGTTGATCGTTGTCGTGAGCCCATAGCCGATGGAAGCCTTCCAGCTGTACTGGTTGGCGACGGTCGTTCCCTCGATCGCACATCCACCCGGAAAACGCAGGAACTTTGGCTGGAGCGCTTCCAGATACTCGCCGACATCCTTACGGATTCCGTTTTCCCGGTTTTTGTACGTCTCAGCTGGCATGAGCGAAATCATATCGACCGCGACTTTTCCGTCCCCGATCTTCACCCATAAGCGTGGCAGGTTGTCACTGGATGCGGTGGCGGTCAGGGTAGCCGTATATTTCACCCATTCGTCGCTGAGGTCAGAAATCGTTGACTCTGCAAGTATGGTCCCTTCCTTGTCAGCAATGGAGAGCTCCACGTCACCGGTGTAGCCGTCAAGCCCTTTCAGAAAAGCGGAAAACGTATAAGACTTCACTTCCTCGATCGCAAAGCCTTTCAGATATCCCTTGTTTCCAATCCCTTCCGGCACATCAGAAGTGTTGGTGATGACCCCGTAATGCGGGTTGTTTTCATTCAGACAGCTGCCGTCGGTGCTGCCGTCGACGACTTCGAGCGTGACTGCGCTTTTATCACTCAGAGAATAGTTGTGCTTGCCGGAATTTTTTGCGAGCATGCCATACTCAAAGGAGCCGTTTTTGATCAGCTCCGCATACATGCCGCCATCGACGGCAAAATTGATGTCCTCGAGGAAAATTCCATAGAGCAGTGGGCTGATCGATACCGATGCCTCAGATGGCGTGGCATCAACGGAAAGGGAAGCAGTCTGTGCCGCAAGCGCGCTGCCGGATCCTGCCAGAAAGCAGGTACCGGAAAGCGCAAGAGCCGCGGCGGTGCGGGAAAGAACATGCATAAGTAAAACCCTCCTGAAATGTATTTGCTTCATTGTAACTGGAATATTTAGAAAAAGCAATAATATTTTAGAAAAATATAAAATAATAAGTTTTTCCCATACTTTGCTAAGATTACAGGATATTGCAAAATCCAGTTCTTGTGATTACCAGAGGAATCCAGTATAATACTGACAGGAAGACAGCAACATACATTTAGCACTGTTTAATCGGAACAGGAGAGGTTTGATATGATTTTGTACCACGGGAGTAATGTGACTGTAGAAAAGCCGAGACTTATTAAGCAAAATCGTTATCTTGACTTTGGTTTCGGATTCTATACTACTACGAATCGCAACCAGGCGGTGAATTTTGCACAAAAGGTTGCAGATCGACGTAAAATAGGAGAAGCTACGTTAAACATCTACTCATTGGATGAGAAGGTTGCATTTAAAGAGTGCAGTTTGCTGCAATTTGATGGTCCAGACGAGACGTGGTTGGATTTTGTGGCGGCAAATCGTCAGGGAATATATCAGGGGGAGCAGCATGATTTGATTTATGGTGCGGTTGCAAACGATGATGTGTACCGCACAATCACGCTGTACATGACGGGAGTGTTGGATAAAGAGCAGACTTTGTCGGCGCTTAGAATTCGGAAATTGTTCAATCAGTTGGTATTTGGGACTGAGAAATCACTGCAATACCTGCGGTTTGAGGGGAGGGAGCCTGTATGAACGAAGATCAGTTCAGTGCAATGCTGGCAATTATTGTGCCGCCTGTTATTGAGTTGATTACGAAAAACAGCAATGTGGACGATGCAAAAGCCATCTCTCGCTTTTATCAGTCCAGACTCTATCAGGAACTTTCAGATGAAAAATCAAAGCTGTGGCACTATGGTCCTATGATGCTGTATACGATGTACCAGGATGAGCTTTTAACCGGTTCTTATGACTACCCGGAGGAGGCGTGAGAGATGAGCAAGGAATCCAATTTCTTAATTTATTGCATGGAACGATACCGTCATTTTAAAGGGCTTTCTGGCGCAGATGTAGCCAGGATCTTTGAAAAATACGACATTTATGAGTATATTACAAAGTATTTTGAATCACTGCACACGATGGGAGAACGCTGTATTGTACAGGAGATTGACGATTATATCAGCAGTGTAGCAGGCATTTCCAAATGAATGAAAAAACAACATCCCGGTAACTGGAATTAAGATCCGTCTACCGGGATGTTTCAATGGTATCGATACTCGTGCTAAAAATTTATTTTACTGAAATCAATATACAGATCCTCATAAATACCGGCCTTGATGGTATCAGCAAAGGTGTACTGTTCGGAGTCACTGGTGTCAAAATTGTAGATCAGGATCAGGTTCTTGCTCGGGTCTACGATCCAGTATTCACGCACCCCGGCAGTACGGTATTTGAACAGCTTCGTAAAATAATCCATTTTTCTGCTGCCAGTGGAAACGATTTCTATGACCCAGTCAGGAGCACCCACACATCCTCTGTCATTGAGCTTCCTGGGGTCGCAGATCACGGAAATATCCGGCTCTACATAATTTTTATCATTTTCATTCAGGAATACGGCAAAAGGAGAGATATAAGTTTTGCAGGAGCCGCCTTTGGCATCGATATAGTCAGCAATTTTGCGGTACAGTGTTCCGGCAATCTCCTGATGTTTTCTGGTAGGAGGAGCCATGTAATAAATCTGGCCGTCAATCAATTCTGCACGGGTGCCCTCTGGCAAAGCATAAATATCCTCTATTGTGTATGCTTCACGTTGTGGTAATGGCATAATAACACATCCTTTCCTGAAAAATATCACCGAGTCTAAGATAGCCTAATTATAGTACAAAAATCGGTTGACGTAAATATGTGGAACGAGTCAATCAAAATTTTTTATATGAGCTTGCAACATATCTGCCTGTTAAAGTGTGTATTAGATGAAACGGAGTGATCCGAAGATCAAGAATAGAAAAGGGGATAAAAAATGAAGAACAGAATATTCAGTGGAATGTTGGTTGCAATGATGACGGCAGGAATGATTGGAACAGCACAGGGAGGAGCGGTTTTGGCGAAGGCAACAGAAGTACCGGAGACGGAAGCGCTTATCGGAGGAGATCCGGCGACGTGGGCACCGGAAGAATTTGATTCAGCAGAAGCACTCTCAAAAGAAGCTGGATTTTGCATTTATGACCTGAACGACTTACCGTTTTCACCGGAGGAAACGGTTTATCAGTATCTGCGTTCTGGCGTGGCAGAAATTATCTATCAGGGAACAGGAACACAGAAAATCCGGTTGCGCAAAGCCGAAGGAGAAGAGGACATTTCCGGTGATTATATAAAGTATGAACAGGTGAGCGAGAGCAGTCTGTGTGGGATAAAGATTACGGTAAAGGAGAATGCAGATGGCTGTCATCTGGTCATGTGGTCTGATGAAGCAAATACATGGGTGCTTTCTTTTACGGAAGGAGTAGAAGAAAAAGAAGCATTTCGGCTGTTTACGGATGTCATGCATACAGAATTTTTGCCAGAATCAAAAGGTGAAAAGGATTGACAAACGGCAGAGGCGCTGTGATACTGAAGAAAAGCAGACAATGATCAAAGATATCCGGTAGTTGGAAGGGAAAGGGATATGGAAACAGTATTTTACGGCTGGCTTATTCCTATCTGCACAATTCTTATAATGAAGGCGTGGACAGCTGCTGGATTAACTTTTTTGATCCGGAGGAACTGGCACAGGCGCTCCACCTTCCGGAAGAAGAGAAAATTCTGATGTTGCTGGATCTTGGAATTGCGGCAGAAGGAACCAAAGCGCTTCCGAACCATAACAGCAGAAAAGAGCTGGCAGAAACCGTATCGTATCTGTAACTTATTCATTACCAAATAACATTTGGCATTGCTGGCACCTATATGGTATTTCCAAATGAATGAAAAAACAACATCCCGGTAAATGGAAATAAATCTGTTTACCGGGATTTTTCAATAGTATATGGAACTACAGATATCTTCCGGAGTAAGTTTTTCCCATACTTTGCTAAGATTGCAGGATATTGTCCATAAAAAAGATATGATACAATAAAAAGGGATATTTTACGCAGAGGAAAAGAGGGAAAAGCGATGCGGAAGGAAACTGGGAGAAAAAGAAAGCGGCAAAGCATACGCTGGAAGATGTTTGGGAGCATGTTTGTTCTGATCTTATTTCTGATGATTCTGATCAATGCAATCGTGTATCGCAGATATACACAGGATATTGAAAAGACTGTACTGGATTATTCTGGTGATACGGTGCAGAAGATCAGTGAAAATCTGACTGATACGATTCTGGCACTGGAAGAAAATATGATGTATAAAATATCCTCCAGTGAACTGTTTGACTACCAGGAAAATCTGGAGAACGTTGCGCGGTTCAGCGTAGAGCAGCACATGCATACATTCGCGGAGTTGATGAAAAGCCAGGATCTGACTGTAGACCGTGTGTATATTCTGGATCCCTATCAGAATTTCTTTTGCTGGGATAAGAGCGGAAAGACATCCGAAGCTGATTCCGAAAGCCAGAAGAGCAATGCGGTGCGATATATAGAAGAAAACCAGGATACATTGAAAAGCCTGCGGGGAAAGACGATATGGCGGCGATTTGCGGATGAGCCAGATTACATTTATCTGATTAAAGCTGTATTGGATCAGGATACGCTGGAATACGAGGGGATTCTGTGTCTGGCAGCTGATCGGAAGTTTCTGGATGCGATACAGAAAGATCTCAGTTTTTTTATGGTTTTATATGATGAAAACGGAGAACTGCTGTATCTGCCAGAGGAACTGATGGGCAACCTCGACAAAATGCAGGAGCGGCCGCAAAAACTGGAGGGCGTCTGGAAAGATTATCTCCTGACCGAAAGCACAGTCCGGAAAAAAGGCTGGGCGGTGGAAGGTGTGATATCCAGAAAAATGCTCAGAAGCGGGCTTGGAAAGATGACGAAGCAGATATTTTTACTGGAACTGGTGTTTCTGGCGCTGAGCGCCTGGCTGACCGCCTGGCTTTCCAGAAATATGACGATCAATATCACGGCCCTGATCCAAAGCTTCCGAAATATTGGTTCCGGTATTATGGCAGAGGATGTCGCATATAAAGAAGGGGATGAAACAGCCTACCTGTGCGAAAAATTTAATGAGATGAATCACCGGCTGCAGGCTTCCGTGGAGCAGATGGCCCTCGATCGGACGCAAAAAGAAAAAGCAGAATATAATGCGATTATTGCGCAGATGAATCCACATTTTCTGTACAATACACTGGAATCCATCAATGCGCTGGCGAAGCTTGAGGGGCAGGAAAAAATCTCAGGGGCGATTACGGAGCTGGCAGGGCTGCTCCGGGCATCCCTGCCGGGAGCGAAGCAGGAGATTTCCCTGCGGGATGAACTGCAGTACGCAGGACAGTATCTGAGCTTACAGAAGCTGATCAAAGGCGATTTTCTGGAATGGGATATTACGGCGGATCCGGATGTGCTGGACTGTAAAGTGCCAAAACTGATTCTGCAGCCGCTTCTGGAAAATGCGATGAAGCATGGCTTTGCAAAATCGCTGGATGTGGCGATGCTGGTGATCGTGGCAAAAGAACAGAATGGAAAACTGCTGCTGGAACTGTGTGATAATGGAGCCGGGATGGAAAAAAAGGCGCTTCAGAGCATTTTAGAAGAAAACATACAGGGACAGGATCGGGAACATATCGGGATCCAGAGTATTCAGCGGAGGATCCGGTATTTGTATGGAGCGGGATATGGGCTCGACGTACAGAGCACACCGGGAGAAGGGACGGTGGTAAGCCTGTTGCTTCCACTCGGCAGGAAAAGTCAGGAGGAGAGAAATGTATAAAGTATTGCTGGCGGATGATAATGCGCTTTCCAGAAAGGCCGTCCGCCAATCGGTATCATGGAAAAACAACGGCTGCAAAATTGTCGGAGAAGCAGAAAACGGAGTAAAGGCATGTCAGATGATCCGGGAACTGCGTCCGGATATTGTGCTGATGGATATCCGCATGCCCGGAATGACCGGGCTTGAAGCCATCCGGTGCCTGAAAGAAGAAGGAATCGACAGCCTGTATATCCTGATTACGGCATATGATGACTTTGCTTTCGCAAAAGAGGGCATTCAGCTGGGCGTTTTTGACTATATCCTAAAACCGGTTGCAGAAAAAGAGCTGCAGCGGGTGATTCAGAAAGCGGTATATGATCTGACGCAGGAAATACAGGACGGAGAAAAAGAAAAGCGCAGGCGTCTGCTCAATGAGAGCATCTGCGGGAATTCGTCGGCGATGGAAGAGCTGCAGGGTGCGTGTGAACGGGCCGGGGGACGTTTTCAGGACTACTGTATCATTCTGGTTTCATCTGAGCCGGGAATCGAGGATATTTTATTGCAGGAAATACAGAAAAGCTGTGAGCTGCGGCTGCCGGTCCGGCTTTTGTGGACGAGAAACAAAGAGGGAACCGTATTTCTTTGCAGTTTTCAGGAACTGCAGATGATCCGGGAATACCATCTGATCAGCTTAAAAGTGGCAGAGCAGATACAGGGATGGCTGCAGAAAAGAGAAATAACCGCAGTCATCAGCATCAGTGAGGTCACAAAAAAGACCGCGGATATCCCGTTTCTGTATGAGCATGCAGTATTTGCCAGAAACAGCCGGTTTTTTCTGGAAAATCAGAAAGTGATCCATTATGAGAGCCTGCGGAGCAGAAGCATCCGGAATGAATATGAGATGATGGAAGAGCTGGAAGCGTTCTATTTATCCTGCAGGAATCAGCCGGAAAAAATAGAGGAGAATCTGGGGTGCTTTTTGCAGTGCATGGAAAAAAGTGGAAATTATGATGCCAGGTATGTGAAAGATATTCTGATTCAGGTCGGAATTATGATGACCTGTCAGGTGCGTGAAAAGGATATGGGGCGCTTCTCTAAAAATGCAGACCAGATTATAAAGGAGCTGAGTGAATGCAAGACAGCACGGGAAGCTTATACGTGGCTTCAGGAATATGCGGCGCAGCTGGCAGGGAGCAGCAGCTCTGCAGCCAGGCTCTCCGCCCCGGCAAGAAGGATTTTAGAATATATGAATCAGCATTTTCAGGAGCATCTTTCTCTGCAGGATGTGTCAGATGCGCTGGATATCTCCAGCTCCCACATTTGCCGCGTATTGAAAAACGAAACGGGAGAGACATTTGTCACGCTACTGAATAAAATCCGGATTCAGGAAGCCGGAAGGCTGCTTCAGGAGGGAAAGTGGAAAGTATACGAAGTAGCAGAAAAATGTGGATTCAGCAATTATGCGTATTTCTATCAGCTCTTTAAAAAAGAAACCGGGATCAGCCCGACGGAGTGGAAATAGGATTTGCTCAATATGCTGAGATTTTATCGTATTTTGATAAGATTTTAGCATATTTCTTTGTGATGAAATGAGCAGATAGGTGAATTTTACAGAAATCAAAATTGTGGTTTAATCGAATCAAGCTGCAAAGCAGCTATTCGATTATGAGCAAGTAGCGAAGCGGATTGCGAATATCCGCTTTGACGAAAGACACAGGAAAAGCCGGGAGCGGCAAAGTGAAGGAGGATTTTATCATGAAAAAGAGATGGTATGGTGTTTTGGCAGGAACTGCAGCGCTTGCGATGGCACTGGGCTGTGCGGCAGGAGCAGAGGAAGAGATCAGCGGAGAGCTGAATATTATGCACTACATTGCAGAGGCCAGCAAGCTGGAAGCGTTTGATGACATCGTGGAAGGGTTCGAGGCAGAATATCCGGATGTCAAAGTAAATGCAGAGTCCACGACGCTTGAGAACTATCAGGATATTATCAAGCTGAAAATTTCGACGGGAGATGCGCCGGATATCCTGTTCGGAAGCCCGAAGACTTATATGAACCTGATCGAGTCCGGAAACATTGCGGATCTGACAGATGAGGAGCTGGTGCAGCGGATTGATGCCGGGATTCTGGACAATGTAAAGATCGATGGAAAAGTATACGGTGTTCCGCAGTCCGTTACGGCCAATGTGGTCTACTACCATAAGGACATTTTCGAGCAGCTTGGACTGAGTGTTCCGACGACTTACACCGAATTTATTGATACCTGTAAAAAACTGGAGGAAGCCGGATACGTTGGCTGTGCAGCCGGATATCAGGATGGCATTTCCGTCGGGGCAAACTTTTACACGATTTTTTACGGCGCACCGTATCTGGCCTGTGAAAATTATGTAAGCGAGATGGTTTCCGGAGAAAAGAAAGCAGAGGACTATCCGACACTGGAAAAGGCGCTGACGGAGTGGCGTGAGATCATGGAATACCAGAATGAGGATCAGAAGACCATTGATACGAACCGCGCCGAGCAGTTGTTTGCAAACAAAGAGGCCGGAATGATCATCATCGGAACCTGGGGACTTGGGCCGATCAAAGAGTACAACCCGGATGGAGAGTACGGTGCATTTATGTTCCCGTCCGAGGATACGGCAGAAGAAAATGCAGTCCCGGTAGCCGTTGGCGATGTATGGATGGCAGTGAATGATTCTCAGAACCATGACGCGGCAGTTGCTTTTCTGGACTATATGAGCCGTCCGGAGGTCAATGCGCAGTGGTGTGCGACCACACAGGAAATCAGCGCCCTTTCCGGTGTATCAACCGATGGGCTGTCTGAGGCTTCACAGGAAGTATCTGCGCTGATTGCGAGTGGCCAGGTGGCAAACTATGACTCGGTGGGGGCATTCTCAGGACAGTATTATACGACCTGGGGAGAGACGCTTCAGGACTATGCACTGGTGGAAGACATGACCGTAGAAGATTTCTGCAGTGAGCTGGATAATGGATTCGCAGCAGCAGGAAAGTAAGTGAATGAGAGGAGCAGGTGGTTATGAAAGCAGGAAAATTAAAAAAGGAACTGATAGACTTTAGCTTCCTGTTCCCTGCACTGATAGTATTTCTTTTCGTTATTCTGATTCCCCTTTTTGCGGGAATCAGATATACGTTTACGGACTGGGATGGACTGTCGGCGACATGGAATTTTGTAGGCTTAAAAAATTACCGGACGGTATTTACGGACCATGATCTGATTCAGCCGCTTCGGAATACGGCACTGTTTACGGTTGTCACGATGATTTCCATTAATGTCATCGGCCTGACACTTGCGATGACCGTGAATCAGGAATTCCGGGGAATCAATGTGATCAAGAGTATTATTTTTATCCCGCTGGTCGTCAGCCTTGTGCTGGTTTCACAGATGTGGATGTATGTATACAGCGATTTCTTCCGGCTGTTTGGATGGAAGAGCCCGCTGATTGATAAGAAGCTGGTCATGTTTGGCCTGTCAGCGATGAGTATCTGGAGGGAGTCCGGTCTGGCGATGATTATTTATCTTGCAGCATTAAAGGGCGTCCCGCAGGATATCAAAGAGGCGGCCATCATGGACGGAGCCGGCTTCTGGCAGAGATTCCGCAATGTCACCGTTCCGTTTATCGCACCGGCGTTTACCTACTGTATTCCGCTCTGGATGGCATCCGGGCTGCGGCAGTTTGACTATACGTGTGTGGCCACATCCGGAGGGCCGGGAAATGCGTCAGAGTCCATTGCATATTACATTTACAAATATCTGTTTCCGTACAGTAAAGTAGGATATGGGCAGACGGTAGCCGTCATTTATCTGGTGATCTGTCTGGTGCTGTCACGGGTTGTGACGAGAGCGTTGAGAAAAAGGGAGATTGAGGTATGACAAGGACAAAAAAGCAATTATTTCAGGGATTACGGATTTTCTTTCTGTGTATTGTCTGCCTCATAGCGCTGGCACCGTTTTATGTGGCAATCTGTTATGCATTTAAGTCCAAGGTGGAGATCGCAAAGACAAAGCTTGCATTTCCGACGACCCTGTATCTTGGAAATTTTAAAGAGGCAATTGGGCTTGCCAACTATTTCAATTCTTTCAAAAACAGTGTGATTGTGGCGGCATTTGCGATTCTCATTGTCGTGGTGATCTGCTCGATGGCGGCTTACATTATCACAAGAAGAAATGACCGGTTTTACAATGCCATGTATTATATTTTTCAGCTGATCATTCTGCTTCCGTTTCAGACGATCATGTTTCCGCTGTACCGGCAGCTTTACCAGATCCATGCACTGAACTCCCTGTGGGGGCTGGTACTGGTGCAGGCCGGAACCTTTGTCGGATACAATGTGTTCCTGTACAGCGGCTTTGTGAAAGGAATTTCGTATTCGCTGGAAGAGGCGGCCAAAATCGACGGCTGTAACCGGTACCAGACCTTTGGGAAAATCGTATTCCCGTTACTGAAGCCGATTCATGTGACGGTCATTATTCTGACCTTCCTGAATTCCTGGAATGACTTCATGGTTCCGATGATTATCTGCCAG
>JAQXGF010000013.1 GCA_029006155.1 Lachnospiraceae bacterium | reverse complement strand
GGAGCCTCCTAAGAAGGGTGATGTGGTAGCGGATGATAAGGCATCCGTAACAGTTGAAGTAACCGATGTAGCAAAGAAGGAAGTGGAATATAAGGAACCGACTGATAAGAAAGCAAAGACCGTTAGTATTCCGGCAACTGTCAAGGTTGACGGCGTTACTTACAAAGTAACCAAGGTAGACGATAATGCATTTAAGAACAATAAGACCGTAACCAAGGTAACGGTGGGAAGCAATATCAAGACCATTGGTAAGAATGCCTTTTATAAGTGTACGAAACTGAAGACCGTAAAGATAGGCAAGAATGTAACCGAGATTGGAGCAAATGCATTTAACGGATGTAAGAAATTAAAGACCATCAAGATTACTTCGACTAAGCTATCTTCAAAGACAGTATCAAAGAACGCCTTTAAGGGACTTACAAAGGCTACCACCATTAAAGTGCCAAAGGAGAAACTATCCGCATATAAGAAGTTATTTAAGCAGAAAGGACTTTCTTCTAAGGTAAAGGTAAAAGGATATTAGGATATATTGTCCGATATGAAAACAGTAACGTAGGAAACACCGCTTACTTTCAATTCGCTTTTTGATGGCATCATCCCCATAAAACCTGCCAAGGGAATAGCCTAAGTGGCACCTTGTGTCATCAGGGAGTTTATACTTGATAACCTCGCCGTATTTTTTGGAGTTGCCTTTGCCAATTTCAATGTTTTGTTCGCTAAGCTGCCTTAAAAAATCCTCAAAATCCGTGGATTCCATCATCGTTTTATCGTAAGCGCTTAATTTCAGGGGTACACCCCGAAATTAAGCGCTTACGTTAGGGCAAATGTTTCTTGCCAAAGCGTATTATAATAATAAGAGGTGGGATTTCCCACACAAATGCTTGCGTAGGAGCTGTTGGTAATGGAAGCGATGAAAGATTATGTTGCCCATCTGGATAACAAAAAAAGAATTACGCTCAGAGGAGCTGCTTATCAGTATTACAATGTAAAAGAATACGGAAATGGCTGCATTATTCTGGAACCTCGGGAACTGGCAGTGCCAGAGAGCATTTCAGCCAGAACCCTAGCAGATATGGATCGTGCAGTAAGTAACTTTAAGAGAGGCGATGTTTCCCCGGCTATTGACCTGTCAGATTTTTAAAAAGGAATAAGAGATGAATTTTAATATACGAATGGGAATTCCTGAAATGCAGGAACTTTGGTTAGATCTGCAGGAGAAATATCGTTCCGGTAATATAAAAAAGAAGGAAGAACAGTTGTATAAAAAATGGGGAAAGGCTTTGAAGCTGTTGTCGGCTGATCCGGGTTATCCGAGTCTTCAAACCCATGAAATAGAGCTATTATCCAGACGTTATGGAATGAAAGTGTGGCAGTCTTATCTGGAAAATAAGACCAGTGGTGCAATGAGAATGTACTGGGTTTACGGTCCGGATCAGAAGGATATTACGATTATTGGACTGGAGCCACACCCGGAAGATAAGAAAAATGGCGCATACGACCGAATTTCACTGTCGGATTTGTAGAATAAAACTGAATATGGAACTTAACACGAGCAGTTAGTCTATGAAAAATAGGTTAGCTGCTTTTTTCATGCAAAAAAGGAGGGGTCGTGTATGGGATATGCACGTAAAGATGTAGAGAAAACAAAGAAAATAGCAAAGAAATTTGTCCGCTATCAGGAAGGGGCAGAGCTTTACAGCATTGGACTGACGAAATTCCAGGAGTTGGCGAAAGAGGCCAAAGCAGTGTATAAGATTGACAAGGTTGCTCTTGTAAACTGTGAGATATTTGAAAAGTATCTGGAGACATTCCGGATTGCATAGGGAAGAAAAAATTGTGGAAGGACGAAAACTATAATGCGGATCTGGAGGAATAAGAACAGATATGGCGAAGACAGGAAGACCAAAGTCGGAAAATGTAAAAAAGAAAGTATTGAGTATCCGGGTGGAAGATTCTATGTATAAGCGTATTTGTGATTATGCCGGAAAACATAAAATGACTGTGACAGAAGTTGTCCTGCAGGGACTGGAAAAAATATTGAACAGACCTGAATAACATGAAGTCCTTCCCTTATTTGAAGGAGGATTTTATATGGCACAGACAAGAAAAGATCTGCGAGGCAGAGACTTGCGGAAAGGTGAATCACAAAGACGTTCCGATGAGAGGTATGTATATACTTATACAGATCCACTTGGAAGACGCAAGTATGTTTATGCACAAGACCTTGTAACGCTTCGGGAAAAAGAAGCACAGTTTATGAAAGATCAGATGGACGGTCTGGATATTTACGTTGCAGGAAAGGCAACTGTAAATTTTGTATTTGACCGTTATATAAGTCTCAAAAGCAATCTGAAACCAACGACCAAGAGCAATTATCTTTATATATATGACCGATTTATCCGGGATACATTTGGAAAGCGGAATATAGCGGAGATTAAGTATTCGGATGTGGTGCAGTTTTACAATCACCTGATTGAGAAACAGGAATTGCAGATTAACACACTGGAAACTGTTCATACGTTATTACATTCTACTTTTCAACTGGCTGTAAGGGATGATATTATCAGAAAAAATCCTACGGATGGAGTCATGGCAGAATTAAAGAAAAATCTGGGTATGAAAACCGGTGTGAGACATGCACTGACAATTCCACAGCAGAGAGCATTTATGGAATATATTGCCACACACCCGATTTACTATCACTTGTGGCCGATTTTTACCGTTTTTCTTGGAACGGGGTGTCGTATCGGTGAAGTGTTGGGACTGAGATGGGAAGACATCAATTATGAAAAGCGGATTATCAGCATCAATCATAATCTGACGTATTATCCGGTAGGAGAAGACAGGGCATCAGAAAATCACATTTCAACGCCGAAAACAGAAGCCGGTATGCGTACAATTCCCATGTTGGACACAGTGAAGGACGCTTTTGAAATGATCTGGGAAGAGCAGAAAGAAAATGGCTGGACAGACGCAGAGATTGACGGGATGACAGGCTTTGTTTTTTGTAACCGTTATGGAAATGTAATGAATGCTCAGTCAGTCAATCGGGCGATCAAGAGAATATCTTCTGCCTATAATGCGACGGAAGAAGTAGAAGCAAAGAAAGAGCATCGGGAGCCGGTGCTGTTGC
This sequence comes from Lachnospiraceae bacterium, assembly GCA_029006155.1. Taxonomy (GTDB): domain Bacteria; phylum Bacillota; class Clostridia; order Lachnospirales; family Lachnospiraceae; genus Choladousia. The sequence goes on along the minus strand of JAQXGF010000013.1, from coordinate 57,796 downwards.
CGAACTTTTCAGCACACAGTTTGAGACACACATTCTGTACAAGGCTTTGTGAAAGAGAAACCAACCTGAAGGTTATCCAGTCGATCATGGGGCATAAGGATATCCAGACCACTATGGATATTTATGCAGAGGCGACAGAGGAAACACCGGCACAGACCGCACGATCCTTTCTGGCATCCACGCATTCTACGAGCCGGAAGAGCTGCATCTGCTGATGGTTGACAACCATATCCCGGCAGGCGCGAAGCTGTACTAAACATAAAAAGGTATTTTCCTAGGAAGCTGGGAGAATACCTTTTTTCAGCCTTATTGGGCGGAAATTTTCAATTGGGAGAGGGGTTTTCCTACCAATATTTTTTGTATGCATCGAAAACCATTTTCTGAATCTCATCACGAAAGCGTTTTGGAGATGTTACTTCACAGTCGCATAGGTGATTCATTACAAAAGACCGCATCCGGGAAGGGATGGTATGAATTCGCACTTTGATGTCAGACTCAAAAGAATTACGGTTATGTAAAAGTGTGGCATCCGTGCCAAACAGGTCTGCGATTTCCTGCCAAAGGGAAATATCGCAGGTGATATCATAGTGTTCTTTTAACTCATTATTGAGAATGATTTTCGCTGTAGCATATTGACCCGGATTGATGCCGCCAAAAATCATGTCAACACCACGTTCTAAAAGATAGATGTCTTTGAGCATATCAATTCGAAAATGTGTTAAATCATCGGTTGCTTCTATTTTGGCAATAATATAATAGTTACCGGCTGCCCATAAAGTGACATATGGACTTATTATTACAGGGGAATCTTTTCTTTCGATAAGCTCATGATTCATGCCATATTCCAGAAGTTTTACGGAGACCTTACAGCCCTGATTGATGGCAGTGTTTAGTGCATCAATATTATAAAAAGTCTGTTTGTTGGGGATGCGATGATCGGTTTTGACAAATACAGTTTTTTGCAGCATGCGTCCCTGGAAGATACTTTGCGTATTAATCAGCTTTTTGATGATTTCTTTGCCGGTTGCTTCCTTAATCATGTCAGATTGGGCTACAGCGTCACACAGAAGGCGTACTTCCGATAACTCAAAATCTCGTTCCATTAAATAATAGCCTTCATAATTATCTTTGTAATCGTTGATTTCAATTCCCATGCTGCGCAGGGCTTCTATGTTTCTGTAGATAGCGCGGCGCTCCATATCTACATCATAGATGATTTTTAATTTTTCTCGGATTTTATCAGTTGTAAGCACATGATGTTCATCAGAGTATTTCCTGAGAATTTCATAAATGCATAATGCAGTTGCTTTTTGAGATATCATCTTTTCACCACCTTATGGTTTCTGCTTTTATTATAGACACAAAGACAGTAAAACGCAATTCTTGCCTGTGCTATTTTTGGTACAGCTAATGGAATACATCAGGCACAAGTTTTTGAGTATAGTAAGGATATCAAGAACAGGGAGGCAAGACAAAATGTGTATATGTCAAATAAAAAATGCTTATGAAAATATTGTTCATGCATGCGAAAGAAAATTAAAAGAGTTATATCCTTTAGGAACACCAGAAATTGTGGAAAACAGGTATCAGGCTGAATTAAAGATGCTTAAAAATTCTGGACAGTTGGACGATTTTGAGATATTTCGGCTGCTTAGTGAAGAAGGAAAGAAAACATCGCAGTACATATCATTAAGAGGAAGGACATCAGGCTCATATCTTATATACCTTTTGGGACATAATCAAATAAATCCATTAAGAGCACATTATTATTGTAAAAACTGTGGTCATATGGAAGTAATCGATACGCACTTGTTCGGCATCGATTTGCCGCAAACAGTTTGTCCAAACTGCAAAGAAGAGATGATTGGAGACGGCTATCATTTGGCTGTAGAGTCTGTTTGGGGAGCCGATGGGAAGAAAGGTATTGAATTCGACTATAATATAAGCAGTGATTTTTTCCCATTTGCAAAAAGAGTGTTACAAAGAACGTATCCCAATAATCAAGTAGTTAGTTATGGCATTATGGTATCTGGCGAACGCGGCAAGAAGTTTAATCCGGAATCCCTGGAGATGAAACAAAGTGGATATGTGATTTTGCCACGGAACCGTACCATGGAAGATTATCCAGAGCTTGTTGCTTATCTGGAGGACGGAGAGCCATGCATAACAGGTTTATGCAATGTTATGGAGCAATACAATTTAAAGAGAATTATGCTATATCCGCATAGATGTGTAGAGTATTTGATGCAATTGCAACGGAAGAGCGGAATTTACGCAGATGAAATAGGAATAGATAAATTAAGAGAATTGAAATATTATGATTTGATCAATACAAAAATGATGGATTATGAAGAAGAGGAGATATTTAATAATGAAACACCCAAAAGTTTCTTCGATATGGTAAATTACAGTGCAATGCCGCATAATTCCACTTTTGCAGTCGGATATCCATGTGATAACTGGTACCATGAGACAAAGGAGAAAATACTGGATTCTCCTGATTTTCAAAGATTTCCCTGCTATACCAGAGAAGACTTCTTTGATTATTTCATAGAGTGTGGATTAGAGAGAAAAGACGCTTTTTATTTTTCTGAACTGATTCGAAAGGGAAAATCCACCAGAACTCCGGAATTGGATCAACTCTCGGTACCTGAGGAATTGAAAAATGTTGCAAAAATGTATCGATATTTATTTCCAAGGGCTCATTGCATAGAACATGTTCTGATGTATGCAAAACTGGCATATTACATGAAATGGGACAGCCGGGTATACAGTAGTGTTGTTAATAAAAAGAAAGCATTGCACTAATCTGATCTGATGGCAGATAACCCTATTCAAGCGGGCATGAAGCTGTACTAAGAGATCAGCAAAGACAGCGATTCATGTCTTTTCGAATGATTATAATGTTAATTTGACATCAAATTAAAAAAGGTATTTTCTTGGAAAGTAATCTGGGGGAGTGCCTTTTTTGTTGAAGAAATGTGATTGAACAAAACGGCCTTAATGGGCGGAAATTTTCAATGAGAATACTAGAGGAAAAATAAGTATCCGAGTTTGCTAATAGCATTTCGCATAAGAAAAATCTCATTGCGCATTTATAGAATTTGCATTTATAATAATATATAAAAATTGAAGTGTTTTTATGAAACTGGAATAATACAACAAGGTACGTGTGGACTGATGATAATGGTGAGATAATGGATGTGGATAAATTGAATTCAGTACAGAAAGCAGCATATTTGTTAATTAAACAAGATCTTCGATATATTTATACAGTTATGCAAAAAATAAATCCAAATGAATCTAACTATATACCTTCGATGCTTCCATATCTTGGTGTTGTTATAGATGGGGCTGAGGATTGGCTAAAGGCTGTTAGAAATTCAAGTAAATGTAAACTTTTCGTCCCATTATTTAATGAAGCAGAAACCATTTTTTATGAAGAAATTAGAAATAGCATAAAAATGTGGCAGAAAGACTATAACAAAATATATACACTATTGGAAAAGGCATACCGTATAAGTGATAACTATTTTGGAAGCGTTTGTAAACCAATTGCAAAAATGCTTAAGTTATATGATGTATATGGGATGAATGATATAAATGGAGTGATTTGTGGCAATACTATTCTATGTTATTATTATACACCATTTTTTTCATACAGTGAGAATAATGGAATGTATATAAAATTGATGAGTATTATTAGTGGCCAATATATTAAACTGTTTGATGCAATGGCTGATTTGCGGGTAAATAGCACATTTCAGTTTCATGATAGGGACTATGGAGGCTTTATAAAATCACCAGTTGGCAATGTATATAATGATAAGTTTGCTCTATTGTCAATTTTGTGTCAGATAAATTTTTTGTTATACGGAGTTGATAAATGGATAATAAATGAGGTGCCTACGAAGTTAAGATTTGGATATTTGTTGTATTTCTCTTTAATAAATATAATAGGACAAATAAATGAAAAACTAAGTATTGATTTAAGCATTAATCAAAAATGGAAATCAGATAAATTTAGAAATGCTATGGCACATTATAAATTAGGAATTGTACTAAAGGAGAGCGAATTGGTAATTGACGACTTAATGTTTGGCTTAACTGAAAAACTTTTTGGGGAAGATTATTATACTGTAAAAACGTCAATTTACAAGGAGTTAGAAGGATTAGCTAAGCAAATAGGTGAGTATCTTAAATTGCCTAAGTTAATGGTATATTTACAGCAATAATTAAATTCGTTCTGGAAACACTTTAATCACATTCAACATTACTACAGAGTAAATTTAAATACGACGATAGACTATTTAAATTATGATACAGAAGTGTAAAAAGCTGGTGTTTGAAGTTTGTTTTCATGAAAATAAATGATTCAGAGTGCAATAAAACGATTTTGAAAGAAAAAAATTTGGATAGAATAAGTAGTATTTATTGGATATCAGAAAAAAATTTCGTGAAGGACGTATTTAGTATAATATGAACAATAAAACATTAGATTATTATAATCAAAACGCCGCTGCTTTTATAGCGGGGACGGTTTCTGTAGATTTTAAGGAAATACAGGATAAATTTATGAATGCCCTGTGTGGAAAACGGATATTGGATTTTGGCTGTGGATCGGGAAGGGATACAAAATTTTTTATAGAAGCTGGTTTTGATGTTGTTGCGACGGATGGATCAGAGGAGATGTGCAAATGTGCGAGTGAATATACTGGAATTCATGTGCGAAAAATGCTGTTTCAGGAATTAGATGAAAAAGAGCGATATAATGGGATTTGGGCATGCTCTTCCATTTTGCATTTGCCTAAAATGGAGTTGAAAAAAGTTTTTATTAAAATGGTTGAAGCACTGTGTTTTGACGGGATCATTTATACATCTTTTAAATACGGAATATTTGAAGGAGAAAAAAATGGAAGATATTTTACAGACTTCACATTCGAAAAGTTTAACGAGTTTATAAGAGATGTGAAGGAATTGGCAATTGAGGAGTACTGGATTACTGAGGATGCACGACCGGGAAGGGAGAACGAAAAGTGGTTAAATCTGCTGTTGAGGAAGATTTCTTCTTGAATGATCATAAGGATTTTGTCTTGAGAGAGCAGGTGGATTATCCGAATGGCGGGACATCGAGATTTTATGATAATGGTGTAGATATGGTCATTCTGGATGATGGTATTTGCAATTACAAAACAGGGGAAAAAGTTTTTCCATATGTACTCATTACCGATAAGCAGAATAGTTATATGCATCAATTTGAGAGGGTATTCAGATTCTTGGGTTATTTTCAGGCGGAAGTCGATAAATATCTTTTGAAACAAGAGATGACAATATCGACAAGCTATATAGCAACGGTTGGTGATAGAGAGGAACAAGCAGATGTATCTCCGCTGGAACTTCATTTTGAACAAAATTTTTCAAACGCCTATGGGATTCAGGCACTGAAATATTTATCCAGAGAATATGGAATATGTGATGAAAATGGAAAGAATTATTTTCTTGATTATTTAGTAAAGACAAAGGACTGCCAATATGCTGTTGAAGAAAATGGTGTTACCTATCATCATCCACAGATTATTGGAGAAGAAAGGTACAGAAATCAGTTAAGAAAACAAAATACATGTGCATTATGGGGGATAAAGCTATTTCGATTTTCTTCAGAAGATTGCAGATTTGATAATCGAATTGAAGATGACATTAAAAGGTTTATCGGGAAAGATACATCAAAATTTATTTATGATGGAATTAGAGTTGACAGGAAATTCGAATTATATGAACATCAGAAAGTGAGCCTGAAAGAAATCCAAAAGCGTAGAAGTATGGGGGTCAAAGCTTTTTTAATTGTATTGCCAACCGCATCCGGCAAATCTAAAATTGTAGAAGAGGATTTAAAAGCATTTGCAGTAAATAAACCGGATTTTAAAGGATTGATTCTGGTTCCAGGAAAGGCTGTCTGCGCAGATTGGAAGAAGAGAATCGCAGATACGCTTCCTAAGCTTATCAATAATATCGAAATACGAACTTATGCGTACATGGCGGGACACTACATGGAACAGCCGCCAGAGTATTTTGATTATCTGGTAGTAGATGAGGCGCATCATGCAGTTGCACCTGTGCTAAAAAGGATTATCCAATATTATAATACAGACTTTACAATAGGACTTACAGCTACAGATCAAAGACCCGACAGAAAAAGATTAGAAGCGGTTTTTGGAAGTTATTCAACGTCCTTGTCTTTAAAAGAAGCAATGGAAAAAGGGATTGTAGCAACTGCAAATGTTTATAGAATCGAAACGAATATTGATCTTTCGCAGGTAAGATTTAATGGCAAGGATTATGTAAATGCAGACTTGGAAAAGCGAATCAGGATTACATCCAGAAATGAATTAATTGTGGATGTTTTGCAGCATTATTTTACAGATGGAGAAGCGGGAAAATTGCAGGGAGTCATTTTTTGTGTTAATGTAGCACATGCAAATGAAATGGCGAAACTGCTAAATCGAGAAAAAATTTCCGCTGTAAGCTATACTGGTCAGACGAAAGCCCCTGAATCGGTGATGGAGGCGTTTAAGCAAAAGACAATTCGTTTTCTATGCACTTGCAATATGATTTCTGAGGGATGGGACTATCCGGAACTTGGAATCCTTGTTATGGCGAGACCAACATTGTCAAAGGTTCTTTACTTACAGCAGATAGGGAGAGGGCTGCGCAAAACAGATAGAAAGAAGAATGTCATAGTAATTGATGTAGTTGATGAATACGGTGCTATGGTGAAATCCTGTAATATGCATTCTATATTTGCAAATCCGTACTATATTCCATTTGGCGATATTACAAAAAGAGATTATAAAGTTGGAGAACTGGTGATAGTTGATGGAATACAAGAACGGATTGAACGCATATCAGAAGTCGATATTGATTGTTTTGAGGATAAATATGGTGATTATCTGAGTCAGGAACAAATAGCACGGGAGTATTTTGTCAGTACGGGGACAATAAACAGTTGGATTAGAAAGGGCAAAATATCACCAAGTGTATCGTACAAATTTGGAAGTAAATCCATTTATCTGTTTAGCAAGAATGACGTAGAGAAATACCGGAAAGAGCTTGGAATTAAAGAGCATAATGACAGTACGATCAAAGTGGATTTTTTTGATTTTTTAGAGGAGAGAGACTATTCACTTTCCTATAAAATGCCGTTTTTGCTGGCATTTATAAAAACAATGAACGCAATTGGCGATGCAGATATCGAAGCGGTATTGGATAATTATATTGCTTTTTACCAAAATAGGGTGGAGAGAGGTTTGCCGGTAGATCGAAGCAATTGTCCATATAATGCACATACGTTACAGGACAGGAAGGCTATTTGTAGAAATATGCTTACAAATCCGTTTGAAAAATTTGAACGAAAAAGATTTTTATACTATTCAAAAGATTTGAGTATGATATCCATGAACCATGCATTACATAGTCAAATGACGGCTGAGGATTGGGAAAGTGTAAAAAATCAGTTGTTAGAAGATCTGGAGAAGTATTATGCCGAAATGGGCGGTATATAAAAAGAAAGCAGTGAATTTCAATGACAAAAGACGAATGGTACAAACAACTATTTGAGCACCTTGGTAATTCTAAGTTCCGGAGCAGTTTTCATCTGGGACAGAAGGAGATTGATTATATCCATGATAAGGGGCTTGATACGATCCGGCAGCATGCGAGGGATTTTATTGCAAAGCGGGAGGCTCCGGCGTATATACCGAATGATGGAAGGCAGACGCCGATGAGGGGACATCCGGTATTTATCGCCCAGCATGCGACGGGGACATGCTGCAGGGAATGCATTCGGAAGTGGCATAAGATGCAGCCGGGCAGGGAGCTGAGTCCCGTGCAGCAGGAGTATCTCGTGGATGTGATCATGACGTGGATCCGGAAGGAACTGGAGAGGCAATCAATGTAGATTACCATAGAAAAACGGGAGAAGGGTGAGGCAAGTGGGATGGTTTAAGCGGAAAGTAGTTGCAAGATCGTATGATAAAGAGAATCAGAAACCGGTAATAAAGGCAAGCATCTGTAATGGCGAGCAGGTCGCCGGATTCAAGGATATTCATACGGGGAAGATCGAAGAGATAATGCTGATAAAAAGTCCGGAAGATCTGGAGCAATTTAGGAAACTGTATGGGATAACGGAAGAGATAGAGAAGGAGTATTGAGAAGGTGTACGATCAGATTCAGAAAGCGGAGCGCAGCCGATCAAGAGAACAGATATTGATTGAGCGATTGCCCTGTACATTTGCGGTATGCAAGGTGGAAGATTATTCTAAGGTGAATTTATCCGGGGCATTTTGCTTTTTACAGAAAACGGATGAGGAAAATTCGCTGGTGTGCCTGTCAGATCAGATTCCGGAAAATGTGACGGAGGTTCAGGATGGCTGGCGGGCATTTCGGGTGAAAGGGCAGATGGATTTTTCATTGATTGGCATTCTGGCTGGGATTGCGACCGTGCTGGCAGATGAAGCGATCAGTATATTTGCGATATCAACATTTAATACCGATTATATACTGGTGGATGAGGAAGATTTTGAGAAGGCAGCAGACGTATTGAAGAATGCAGGATATTTGATGCAATGAATGCAGCTCTGCGGCTTTTAAATGAAGAAAAAGTGGACATTGAACCGGTATCCGGTCACGGAAAAGGAAAATACAGGTTCAAGAAGTAATCAGAAATTCCAAGGAGCGATGTCTATGGAGAATAAATCAGAAAAAATAGGTCAAAATAGTTTTATGGATAATTTTGTTAAAACTGATGACATCTTAAAAGATATGTGTGGGATTATCGAGGCTTCACAAAAGGCTGCATATAGGGCGGTTAATACGACGCTGATACAGGGAAATTGGCTCCTTGGTTATCGAATTGCAAGTGAAGATTTGCAGGGCGAGGATAGAGCAAAATACGGAGCCGAAATTATAAAAAAGTTGGCAAAAGAATTATCCTGAAATTTTCCAGACACCGTCTGGAAAATCTACTGGACTATTGTCTTGGTCACATTATGCAGCATTATTGCAGGTCAAGAACCCTGAAGCACGTGTTTGGTATGAGAAAGAAGCAGCGGAGCAGACTTGGAGTGTCCGTACTTTACAGAGGAATATTTCTTCTCAATATTATTATCGTATGCTGGGGACACAGAAAAAAGAGCTTGTAGAGAGTGAAATGAAGGAGTTGACAGCGTCGTATCAGAATGATAAGTTGGAGTTTATCAAAAATCCGGTAGTTGCAGAATTCTTAGGGTTTTCGCAAAATACAGATTTTACAGAGAGTGACCTTGAGAAAAGTATACTTTCCAATTTGCAGAAATTTTTGATGGAACTTGGAAAGGGATATGCTTTTGTGGCAAGGCAGCAGCATATCCATACGGAGAAACAGGATTATTACATTGACCTTGTGTTTTACAATTACATACTGAAATGCTTCGTCCTCATCGATCTGAAAACAGAGAAGATAACACATCAAGATGTAGGACAGATGGATATGTATATCCGTATGTATGACGAATTGAAACGTAGTGAAGGCGATAACCCAACAATTGGTATTGTGCTTTGCTCAGATACAGATGATGATATTGCCCGTTATTCAGTTATGCACGGTAATGAACAGTTATTTGCTTCTAAGTACAAATTATACCTGCCGACAAAAGAAGAACTGAAAGCGGAGATTGAAACTCAAAAGGCAATGTTTTATCTTCAGCAGCGGGATAGTGAAGAAACGGAAACAGAATAGGATGAGTAAATATGGTTCGCTATGGGAATATGTGAGAGATAATGGTAATTCACCTTAGCTAATTGCAGGATAAAAACGCAATACACATCGTATGATGTGTTAGAGTTGGTAGGTGGCCTGGCCGTTTGAAAAATATTCTAATCTACCACTCCGGATTGTCCGTTCTTGTAAAATACATTTTAGGGATGCGTGGTATTTCAGAAATGCACTTGTCCGTGCAAACTGCACGAATCTGCAAAAAGGTATTCATGAAACGACAGAATATCTCGAAGTATTTCTGCGAAATCTGCTTTTGGATGAGAAAAATGAACTCCACAATCGAAATCTTCATATAAGTAGACTTTTAAATGAAGAAAAAGTGGACATTGGAGATGCAAAAGTGGACATTCAAGATAAAAAAGTGGACATTGGAGAGGCAGAAGGAGTACTGAACAAAAAGCTTTTTTAGGCTACAATGTTCAATAAAATTAGATAATTGCGAAAATAGATGGGAGGAGAGCAAATTTATGAACAGTATTTTTCACAGAATCAGTGTAAGAAAGTATCAGGAAAGACCAGTGGAGGCAGAGAAGATCGAGCGGATGCTGAGAGCTGCGATGGCGGCACCGTCGGCATGCAATCAGCAGCCGTGGGAATTTTATGTGGTACGAGATAAGGATGTGATTTTGCAGCTTTCGAAAGCATCCCCGTATGCCAGCTGTGCCAAAAATGCGCCGGTCGTTTTTGTGCCGTGTTTTCGATCCGAGGGCAGGGCACCGGAATATTTCAATATTGATATGAGTGCGGCAGTGGAGAATCTTCTGCTGGAAGCCGATGAGCTGGGGCTTGGTGCTGTATGGATGGGGATTTCACCGGATCAGGGGCGGATGGAAGCCGTTGCGAAGGTTTTGAATCTTCCGGAAGAGCTGCATGCATTTGCGCTGGTGCCGTGTGGGTATCCGGCAGAAGCAAGACCGCAGGAAGATCGCTATGATCCGGCGCGCGTGCACTACGTGGGGGAGGAGATATAACATGTTATTTTTAGAATACCCAAAGTGCTCCACCTGCCAGAAAGCCAAAAAGTGGCTGGATGCACACCAGATTTCCTATACGGACCGGCATATCGTGGAGGAGAATCCGACGTATGAGGAGCTGAAGGAATGGTACGAGAAGAGCGGGCTTCCGCTGAAGAAGTTTTTTAATACGAGTGGGTTAGTTTATAAGGAGCTGCAGCTGAAGGACAAGCTGCCGATGATGAGTGAGGAGGAGCAGCTGAGGCTGCTGGCGACGAACGGGATGCTGGTGAAGCGGCCGCTGATCGTGAAGGATGCGTTGGTGTTGACCGGCTTTAAGGAAGCGGAGTGGGAAGAGAAGCTCTGAAAAATACCCCATAAAAAGGGGGAAGCCGGAACATTGCTGCCCCGGCGATATGAAAAAGAAATTAATTTATGTAAAAAGCTTGATCGCTTTTTGTGATTATAAGATACTGCCGGGCTGTGTTGAAAATATGGAGGAAATTTGAAGAAACTGTGAAAACGAGGTCCCGGTAATCTCAGGTGAGCGTTTGCAGACGTTCCTGAATCTGCCGGGACTGTGCTGAAGAGATCCATATTTTTCCGTGTTTCAGCGTGAACAGTCCGTCGTTCTGAAGGGATGCGATTACCCGGTTTGTGGTGCGGATGGAGCAGCCAAGCTTGCTGGAAATCTCCTGGCGGGTGAATTGGATCCTGAGCGGAAATGCGGTGGCAGCGTTGCACTCGCCGAGCAGAAAGTAGAGCAGGCGGGTGCGGTTGTCGAGAAAGAAATTCTGACGCTCGAACCGGGTCTGCGCGACGAGCTGGCGGATCAGGATCTGGGTACGGATGAACAGGGCGTTGGCGTCCTGACGGATCCATGCGATGTAGTCCGCGGATGGGATGGAGAGAAAGCGGGAGGGCGTTAAAGTGGTGAGCGTTACGATCCGCGAATCTGCTTTTGTGAACAGCTCGAAGTCGCCGACGATCTCGATTGCGGACAGTTCCGCAAAACGGTACGGCTCGTCGCCCACGCGCTCTTCGATGGCCTGAAGACGGCCATTGAGCAGGATGTAGACGTAGGCGCAGGATGCATCATCGGTGCCGATCAGAGTGCGATTGGCGGGGAGTGTCCGGAGACTGATGCCTGAGAAAAAATGTTCGTCGCATCCGGCGAAGAAGGCGTCGAGAAAGGCGCGCTGCGGTTCGGTCAGTGCGCGGGAAATCTTAGATGGAAGCATGCGATCAACTCCTTTTGGAAAAATTGGGAAAACATGTCACGTGACCTTTTTTTGCTTTTGTGTTTATATTATGTTAGAACAAAGAAAAATGCAAGGGAAAACAGGGAGGGTGGCATCATGTCCAGAGGAAAGAGAGCATTTGGAATATTTGCAGCGATGAACGGGGTGGGCTGCGGAGTCGGACTGTTTCTGCAGTGCGGGCTTGGCAGTGATCCGATCGGAATTTTGTGTGACGGGATCAGCCGGAGCCTTGGGATTCAGTTTGGAAATGCATCGCTTTTGTACAATGCGATCGTGATCGTGCTGGCGTTGATCGTTGCAAAGCGGAATATGGGGGCGGGGACGATCGTATATGCCCTCACATCCGGATATTTTATCGATTTTTACAGCTGGCTGTTCTCGCCGTTACAGCTTGGGGAGCAAATATTTGCGGTAAAGCTGCTGGTGTATCTGATCGGAGAGCTGCTGTTTGCATTTGCGCTGGCACTGCTGATCCGGTTTGAGCTGGGTATGAATGCACTCGATGCGCTGCTGTACAAGCTGGAGGAAAAGACGTCTGTAAAGTATTCGGTGCTTCGGACCGGGACGGATTTTCTCTACACCGTGACCGGTTTTCTGCTCGGCGGGGTGTTCGGGATCGGGACGGTGCTGTCGATCCTGTTTACGGGAACGCTTGTCGGACGCTTTGTGAAGCTGGAGCTGCCAAAGCAGGAGCAGGAATGCCGTCAGGCAGAAGCATAAGGAAAATGGAAAATTGCCGTATTTGTCATGGACAAATGCGGTAATTTTTTTGCACAAAATCAGGAAATCAAGTATACTGAAAACAGAAGCAATGTGACGAAATATTCAGAAGAAATGGCGGAGGATTGCATGAATTTTCAGGAACAGTTGGATGCGTATATGGAAAAGCTGCACTGTACGGGCAGGGAGCTGGCATCCGAAAGCGGGGTGTCGGAGACGATCATCAGCCGTTACCGAAAGGGAGAGCGGGTACCGGCGGCAGACAGTACCTATCTGCTGCGACTGGCAGAGGGGATCGCGCAGCTGGCAGCGAAAAGAGGGCTGGCGGATATGGAGGAGACGCAGATTTGGAACGGTCTGAAGGAGAGCTTGCCAAAAGGAGAACCGCCTGTGTTTCCGTATGAGCGGCTCGATGTGCTGCTGCGGGAGCTGGATGTGAATCTCGCGCAGCTGGCGGCATTTCTTCACTACGATGTCTCCTATCTCTCAAAAATTCGAACCGGAAAACGGCGGCCGGCCAATCCGGAAGTGTTTATGGAAAAGGTGTGCATTTATGTGGTGAAAAACAGCCCGTGGACAGAGATACAGCCGCGGATCGCCGCGCTGACTGGGCGAGTGGATGCCTGTTCAGAGATCGGAGCCGCGATCCGGCTGCTGGAACAGTGGCTGTATCAGGAGGCCGGGAAGCGAGAGGACTATGTGTCCGGATTTTTGCACAAGGTGGATGACTTTGATTTGGATGACTATATTCGAGCCATTCATTTTGACAGCCTGCGGGTGCCCAAGGTGCCGTTTACGCTGCCGGTGTCCAGGCATTATTACGGGCTTTCGGAGATGCGTGAGGGGGAACTGGACTTTCTGAAGCACACGGTGCTGGCGAGGTCGATGGAGCCGGTATATCTGTGCAGTGATATGCCGGTGGAGGATATGGCCGCCGATGAAGCATTTGCGAAAAAATATATGTTCGGACTGGCGATGGTGCTGAAAAAAGGGCTTCACATTCACATCATTCACGACGTGGAGCGCCCCTTAAAGGATATGATGCTCGGACTGGAAAACTGGGTGCCGCTGTACATGACCGGGCAGATTTCCCCGTATTATCTGAAGGGCAGTCAGAATCGGGTCTATGCTCATCTGCATTATGCTTCCGGACAGGCGGCGATGACCGGAGACTGTATCAGCGGGCATCATGAGCTGGCACACTATTACCTGACGAGTCGCAGGGAGGAAGTGGCGATCTGCCGAAAGAATCTGCAGTTTCTTTTGAAAAAGGCGCATCCGCTCATGGAAATTTATCGCAGGGAGCGGCGAAAAGGGCTGGAAGCGTTTCTGGCAAAGGATGCGGCGCTGGAAGGAAAGCGCAGGCGGATTCTGGCGGCACCACCCCTGTTTCCGGTAGCGGAAACGCAGCTGGTATCGATTCTGGAACGGGCAGGTGTGGCAAAGAAACGGCAAACGCAGATTTTGGAATATCAGAAGCGGGAACGGCAGCAGATGGAGCAGATTTTTACACACAGTCTTGTGGAGGATGAACTGGCGGAGCTTTCGGAGGCCGAATATGAGGTGTATCCGTCGGTTCTGCCGCTGGCGGAATGCTTTTTTGAGCAGGATATCCGGCTGACTTATGCGGAGTACCGGGCGTGCATAAAATCCGCGCAGGACTATGCGCTGCGGCAGGAGCAGTATCGGTTCCGGCTCACAAAGGCTGCGGGCTTTCACAATATTCAGATATTGTGCCGGGAGGGGCAGTGGTGCATGGTCTCGAAAAACCGGGCGCCTGCGATCCATTTCGTGATTCATCATCCAAAGCTGCGGGAAGCACTGGAGAATCTGGTGCTTCCGATTCGGGATGAAGGAGAACTGGGAGGCGTACTGTGACTATGTGGCGGGCACGACGCAGCTGTATCCGAATTAAAGGAGGATGGGTTTATGAGAAGAAGATGGAATGTACTTTTAGCAGCGGTCATGGCGGGTATGATGATTTCCAGCAATGCGGTGGCTTCGGAGGGAAGTATCAAAGCAGTCGGCGGAGAAAATGAGATCGTCGCATCGGATCAGGAAAGTGCGCAGGAGGACGTGATTGCGCTGGATGATCTGGGGATTTCCGTGCAGCTCTCTTCATACACGGCGGTGGCAGAGAAGGATGGGTATGTTTATATTTATACCGGTGAGGATGGCTCGATTCCGTATGTGATCGTCGGCGTTTATGACACGGATGCGACGGATTTCGCGGATCAGTTTACGGAGTATATGCGCGGGGAGTATGCGGATTTGCAGGTGACAGAAGCAGCAGGCGAGATGGCGCTTGGGGATCGGAGTTTTGTGAAAACGGTCTATTCCTATGAGGTGAGCGGCTATCAGATTCAGGATACCCGCCTGTTCTGTGCAATGAATGGAAAGACGTATATGTTTGGCGCAAAGGAAATCCCGGAACTGTCCTGGTATGCTTCCACGGCGCTGTCAGAGGCAGCCGGAAGCTTTGCTTATCTGGCCGGAGGGGAAAGCAATTATGCGAAGCATGTGGATACAGCGCGTTCAGCTTTGGGTGGAGCGGAACAGACGGTGGATGGGATGACACAGGCCGTACAGGATACGATCGACCAGAACGGAGCCGGTACAGAAGGGACGATCGGCAGCGCTGCCGGGGCAGTGGGAAGTATTGCCGGATCTGCCGGCGCGCAGGATACATTAAATGGAAGCATTACGTTTGAGGAAGCGTCGGCGCCTTATGCCGGTACGTGGGTGCCATTTCAGGATGGCTTCCGGCTCTATCTGCCAAGCGACTGGACGGTATACGATATTTCTGAGGAGGAGGCGCAGCAGGGCGTACTCTATCTGGCCGGTGATGCGTCAGGCGCGGAGAATGCTCCGGCGATTTCTGTTGTATGGGCGTACAATCAGGGGACGGATACGTTAGAGGAGCTCGCGGATGCGATCCGTCAGTCCGGGTATACGGTCGATGATCTCGTGGAAATCAATGGAATTGGCTGCATCACCTACCGTCTGGAATCGGAGGACTGCAGTGCCGTTATGTTTTTCCACCCGACCGATCCGCAGTATGTGTTCTGCGTGACCGGAGCGGCGTATTCAGAGAATGTCGATACGATCTGCGCGGCGCTGACATCGTTGAGTCGCTATTAGGCGTGAATAAGCCCTCTTGCAGATTTACCTGCTGCGTGCTATGATGGCAGGAGAAAAATCTGCAAGAGGTACAAAACGATGAAAAAAATATGGGCAAAAGAGTCATGGAGCGGGTTCCGGATAATCCTGATGCTGATGCTTCTCGTATGTGCGTTTATTACGGGGCTTCGGCGTCAGGATTTTTACGGTGAGGAAACGCAGACCGCGATCGGCTGGGACACGACGGTGGATCCGCAGAGTATCCCGGACCTCGGAGAAAATACGGTGATTTCGCAGGAATTCTATGCGCAGGACGGGATTCTGGAACTGGTCTATGTGTCGATCGGTGCACACGGGACGACCGGGAGCATGCTTGTGACGTTACAGGATGCGGATGGCGCGATCCTGGCGACGCGGGAACTGCCGTGTGACGCGCTGGTAGAAAACGGTGCGCAGGGCATTTCCTTCCATATCCGGGTACAGCCGGGGGCAAAGTATGTGTATACGATCTCCTTTTCCGGTATTACGGATGAATATCCGCAGCTGCAGACGCTGCCGTGCCTTTCGGAAGGAGAGCTGGGAGCACTGCGTGTCAATATGCAGGAACAGGAGCAGAAGCTGTACGGCCTGTTCGTCTACCAGTCGTATTACACACAGAATCCGCTGTGGTGGCTGTTCGCAGGAATGACGCTGGTGCTGTTTTTCTATGCGGTGCTGTATCCACTGATTCCGGTGTGGCATACGCGGCTCCTGCCGCTTTTTCTGGCGGGGCATGTCGTGCTCGGTGTGTGCCTGCTGGAACTGGCAGCCGGGAATATGCCAACGGCCCTTGGCGGAGAACGGCTGTTTTACAATTGTATGCTCTGCTTTTTCCTGTTTGCCGCGCTGGCTGTCTTTTTATGGAAGGGCGGCTGGCTGTTGAAAGTCGGGACGATCCTTTGCTTTGTGATCGGCGTGGCGGAGTATTACGTGCTGGAGTTCCGGGGAAGCCCATTGCATCCGGCAGATCTGCTCAGTATCGGGACGGCAGGGGAAGTGAGCAGCGCATACAAGTTTGATTTGCCGGTTTCGCTGTGTGCGGCCTTCTTTTTGATGCTCACGGTCTTTGCACTTGAGCACAAGATTCGCTTTGTGCGCTACACCGGAAAGCAGCGCATTGCCTGGTTTGGCGTGCTCGCGGTGCTCACCGCAGGCGGCTGGGGGTATCTTCGGTCGCAGCCGATCCTCTCGACCGGGAAGAACGGGGGATTTTTCTGGAATCTCACGTCGTCGTATGAGAAATACGGGTATTTTCTGGCGACCTACATTTATGAGAATTATCAGAAGGTAGAAAAGCCGGATGGGTATTCCACGGAAGCAGTGGAGCAGCTGATGACGGAGCTGACAGAAACATCTGGACGATCAGATACAGCTGAGCAGACAAAGACGGCGGAAACACAGACGGCAGCATCCGCCTCCAAACAATCAAACGATGAGGAAATGCTGCCCAATATCATCGCGATCATGAACGAATCCTTTACGGACTTTGCCAGTGTGGGCGGCATCCAGATATCGCAGCCGTTGCTGCCGTTTATCGATTCGCTGCAGGAAAATACGGTAAAAGGCAATCTGTATGTGCCGGTGTTCGGAGGCGGCACGGCGAACACGGAATTTGAATTCCTGACGGGGAGCACGATGCAGTTTTTGCCGACCGGAAGCACGCCGTATCAGGCATATGTCAGGCAGGCGCTGCCATCGCTGGCTTCTTATCTGAAGCAGTATGGCTATGAGACGCTCGCCTGCCATTTTGCGAGTGGTTCGAACTGGAACCGGGATCAGGTATATCCGCTGCTTGGCTTTGACACCTTCCTTACGGATGCGGATGTCGATGAGCTGGAGGAGATCCACGGCTATCCGTCCGATCAGGCAGACTATGAGGAGGTGTGCAGCCAGTATGAGGCGTGGAAGGCTTCCGGGACATCGGAGCATTTCTTCTGCTTTAATGTCACGATCCAGAATCACGGCGGTTATCTTTCCGGCTATCGAAGTCCGGATGCGCCGCAGTATACCGGAGGACAGACGGCGGACGATGTGGAGGAGTACCTCTCCTTGTTGCGGGAGTCAGACCGGGCGTTTGAGCAGCTGGTGCATTATTTCGAGCAGGAAGAGGAGCCGACCGTCATCCTGATGTTTGGCGACCACTGGCCACGGCTGAATAATTCGTTTATCAACAGCATGGCGAATCAGGCCGATACCGAAAACGAACTGGAGAAAAACCAGAATAAATACGTGACGCCGTTTGTCATCTGGGCGAACTATAATATAGAAGAAACACAGATCGAGCGGCTGTCGGCGAACTATCTGGGGGCAGAGCTATTGCAGGTAGCCGGGGTTCCGACGAACGCTTATCAGAAGTTTCTTCTGGATCTGTCGAAAGAGGTGCCGGTCATCGATACACTCGGATTTATTCAGGCAGACGGACGCTATGCAGATTCCCAGGAAGCGCTGGATGCGTCCGGTCAGGAAGGGCTGCAGGAATATGAGATGCTGCAGTATGCGCATTTATTCGGAAAAAATGAGAATTTTGCAGGATTCTTTAACCAATAAAATCATGGAACAAACCCCGGAATGATGCTATAATAAGACACGTTCCGAAGAGATGAGATTGAGGAGATACAAAAATGCCATTTGAATTTACAAGCAGAGTCCGTTACAGCGAGACGGATCCGGAAGAAAAGCTGACGCTCGTATCGCTGGTGGACTATTTTCAGGATGCTTCGACGTTTCAGTCGGAGGACTGTGGTGTCGGGACGCGGTTTCTGAAGGAGCAGGGTCTGGCGTGGATGATTTTATCATGGCAGATCGAGATTTTGCGCAGACCGTATCTGGCGGAGCCGATCACGGCACAGACGTGGCCATATGGCTTTAAGGCGTTTTACGGCTACCGGAACTATGCACTGGTGGACGCGGAACAGAGGTATCTTGCAAAAGCAAACAGTGTATGGGCGCTGATTGATTTGAAGACAGGCAAGCCCGTGCGGGTGACAGAAGGCCACGTGTCAAGATATAAAATGGAAGAGAAGCTGGATATGGAATATGGGCCGCGGAAGCTCAAACTGCCGCCGGACTGTGAAGCGCGGGAGCCTTTTACGGTATGCCGCTATCACCTGGATACGAATAACCATGTCAACAATGGGCAGTATATCCGGATGGCGGAGGAGTATCTTCCGGAAGGCTTTGAGACCGGATATCTGCAGGTAGAGTATAAAAAGCAGGCACATTTGCACGATGTCATTTATCCATATGTGCATCAGGATGCGCAGACCGTGACGGTCGGGCTGTGCGATGAAGCAGGAAAGCCGTATGCGGTGCTGTCACACCGTGCGGCACAGGCAAGCAGCGAGGGCGCTGCAGAAAAAAGGGAGGACGTATGATACAGGCAGGAGAAAGACAGGAGTTAATCATTGTAAAAGAGACCGGATTCGGTGTCTATCTGGCGGAGCACAAGGAGAGCAGCGAAAAGGTGCTGTTGCCGAAAAAAGAAGTGGACGAGGGAATGAAGCCGGGTACGAAGGTGGAAGTGTTCGTATATCTGGATTCGAGCGACCGCCTGATCGCGACACGGCGGGAGCCGATGGTGACGATCGGAAAGACAGCTGTGCTCAAGGTCAAGGATGTGACGAAGATCGGTGCATTTCTGGACTGGGGGCTGGAGAAGGATCTGCTGCTTCCATTCCGGGAGCAGACCGGGAAGGTATATCCGGGAGACGAGTGCCTCGTGGCGCTGTATCTGGATAAGAGCAGCCGTCTGTGCGCGACGATGCGGGTTTATCCGTATCTGAAGAAAAATTCTCCGTATCAGGTCAACGACCAGGTGCACGGAAGAGTGTATGAGCTCAGCAGCAATTTTGGCGCATTTGTGGCGGTGGATGACCAGTATTCTGCGCTGATTCCAAAGCGTGAGAGCGGTGTACAGGGGATCCGCGTCGGGGATCGGGTGCAGGCGCGCGTCTCCGGTGTAAAAGAGGACGGCAAGCTCGATCTGAGCATCCGGGAAAAAGCATACCTGCAGATCGATGAGGATGCAGAGAGCGTGCTCAGCATTATCGAGGAGTTCGACGGCGTGCTGCCATTTGATGATAAGGCG
The DNA here is from genome assembly GCA_029006155.1 of Lachnospiraceae bacterium. Lineage (GTDB taxonomy): Bacteria > Bacillota > Clostridia > Lachnospirales > Lachnospiraceae > Choladousia. Next base: position 37,804 of record JAQXGF010000013.1, on the reverse strand, counting down.
AGACCGGAGACGATCCAGCGCGAGTTTGGTCTGAGCAAGAATGCGTTCAAACGTGCGGTCGGGCGGTTGCTCAAGGAAGGACGGATTGTCCTTGCAGACGGAAAGATCCGGAAAGTAGACTAGGAGGCTGGCTGCTTTGAATTTTACACATCTGCACGTCCATACAGAGTACAGTCTGCTGGACGGTTCGAATAAAATTAAAGAGTATGTGGCCAGAGTCAAGGAGCTTGGCATGGACAGTGCGGCGATCACCGACCACGGCGTCATGTACGGCGTGATCGATTTTTACCGCGAGGCAAAGGCAGCCGGGATTAATCCGATCCTCGGCTGTGAGGTCTATGTGGCACCGAATTCCCGCTTTGACCGGGAGGTCGGAAGCGATGAGGACCGGTATTATCATCTGGTGCTGCTGGCAGAGAACAATCAGGGCTATGCGAACCTGATGAAGATCGTTTCCCTTGGATTTGTCGAGGGATTTTACTATCGTCCCCGTGTGGATAAAGAGCTGCTGCGGCAGTACCATGAGGGTATCATCGCACTGAGTGCCTGCCTAGCCGGTGAGGTGCCGCGGTATCTGACGAGAGGTCTGTATGAGGAGGCGCGTCAGACCGCGCTGGAATATCAGGAAATTTTCGGAAAAAACAATTATTTTCTGGAGCTTCAGGATCACGGGATCCCGGATCAGAAGCTCGTCAATCAGCAGCTGCTTCGGATGAGTGAGGAGCTGGATATCCCGCTGGTGGCGACCAACGATGTCCATTATACGTATGAGGACGATGTGGCGGCACATGACATCCTGCTGTGTATCCAGACCGGCAAGAAGCTGACGGATGAGAACCGCATGCGCTATGAGGGCGGGCAGTATTTTGTAAAATCGCCGGAGCAGATGGCAGCGCTGTTCCCCTATGCGCCTCAGGCGCTTGAGAATACGCACAGGATCGCGGAACGCTGCCATGTGGAGATCGAATTTGGTGTGACGAAGCTGCCACGTTTTGATGTGCCAGCCCCGTACACCTCATGGGAATATCTGAACAAGCTCTGCTATGAGGGATTGGATGAGCGCTATGGCGACCGGGCTGAGGAGCTGAAGCCCCGTCTGGAGTATGAACTCTCGACGATTCAGAGGATGGGCTATGTCGATTACTTTCTGATTGTGTGGGATTTTATCCGCTATTCCAGAGACCATGGCATTCCGGTAGGACCGGGACGTGGCTCGGCAGCCGGAAGCATCGTCTCTTATACGCTTGGCATCACGCAGCTGGACCCGATCCGGTACAATCTGCTCTTTGAGCGTTTCCTGAACCCGGAGCGTGTGTCCATGCCGGATATCGATGTGGACTTCTGCTTCGAGCGCAGGCAGGAGGTCATTGACTATGTCGTGCGGAAATATGGCAAGGACTGTGTGGCACAGATCGTCACCTTTGGTACGATGGCGGCGCGCGGTGTCATCCGCGATGTCGGGCGTGTCATGGATCTCCCGTATGCACTCTGCGATTCGATCGCAAAGATGATTCCGCAGGAGCTGAACATCACGATCGATAAGGCACTTGAGATGAATCATGAGCTGAAAACGCTGTATGATACAGATGAGAAAATAAAAGAGCTCATCAATATGTCCCGTCGTCTGGAGGGCCTGCCGCGCCACACATCGATGCATGCGGCGGGGGTTGTCATCAGCCAGAAGGAAGTGGACGAATATGTCCCGCTCTCAAGAGCGGCGGATGGGACGATCGTGACGCAGTTTACGATGACGACGCTGGAAGAACTCGGACTTTTAAAAATGGACTTTCTGGGCCTTCGGACGCTGACGGTCATCGACAATGCGGTGCGGCTCGTGGCAAAAGATACCGGTCGGAAGCTGGATATGCTGAAGATCGATTACAACGACAAGGCGGTGCTCGACTCGATCGGCACCGGAAAGACCGAGGGTGTGTTCCAGCTTGAAAGTGGCGGGATGAAGAACTTCATGAAGGAACTGAAGCCGCAGAGCCTTGAGGACATCATCGCCGGTATTTCCCTGTACCGTCCGGGCCCGATGGACTTTATCCCGCAATACATCCGCGGGAAAAATAATCCGGAGACGATCACGTATGACTGTCCGCAGCTGCAGCACATTCTGGAGCCGACGTACGGATGTATCGTCTATCCGGAGCAGGTCATGCAGATCGTGCGGGATCTGGGTGGCTATACCCTGGGACGAAGCGACCTCGTGCGCCGTGCCATGTCGAAAAAGAAAGCGGCAGTCATGGCAAAGGAGCGCCAGAACTTTGTCTATGGAAATGCAGAGGAAGGCGTTCCGGGCTGTATTGCAAACGGCATTGATGAGAAGACCGCGAACAAAATTTATGATGATATGACGGATTTCGCCAAATATGCGTTTAATAAGTCACATGCGGCGGCGTATGCACTCGTGGCCTACCAGACGGCATATCTGAAATATTATTATCCGGTAGAGTTCATGGCGGCGCTGATGACGTCCGTGATCGACAACCCGCCGAAAGTGGCGGAGTATATCCTGACCTGCCGGCAGATGGGGATTCAGATCCTTCCGCCGGATATCAATGTCGGAGAGGCGGGCTTTACCGTAGACGGGAAAAATATTCGCTACGGCCTGTCGGCGATCAAGAGCATCGGGCGCCCGGTCATCGATGCAGTCGTGGAGGAACGGACCTTAGGTGGCCCATACCGCAGCCTGAAAGATTTTATTGAACGGCTGACCGGGAAAGAGACGAATAAGCGGACGATTGAGAATTTCATCAAATCCGGAGCATTTGACGGTCTTGGAGGGACGAGAAAGCAGTTCATGATGATCTATGCGGACATTGTGGATCGCATTGCGCACGAAAAAAAGAGCAGCATGACCGGGCAGATGTCGCTCTTCGACCTGATGGGCGAGGAGGATAAGCGTGAGTATGAAATTCAGCTGCCGAATGTCGGGGAGTACGAGAAAGAGCAGCTTCTGGCCTTTGAAAAAGAGGTGCTGGGCATTTACGTCAGCGGGCATCCGCTGGAAAAATATGAGGCGCTCTGGAAGCATGTGATCACAAATGTGACGTCAGACTTTGCACTGGACGAGGAGACTGGACATTCCAAAGTGGCAGATGGCAACCGGGCCGTGATCGGAGGCATCCTCACAGAGAAGCGCGTCAAATACACGAAGAACAACAAGACGATGGCGTATCTGACGGTCGAGGATCTGGTCGGTACAGTCGAAGTCGTCGTGTTTCCGAAGGACTATGAAAAAAATCAGCAGTATCTCAATGAGGACGAGCGTGTGTTTATCCGTGGCCGCATCAGCAGCGAGGACGACCAGGCGAGCCGCCTGATCTGTGAAAAAATATTCCGGTTTGACGAAGTGCCGCAGGAGCTGTGGATTCAGTTTGCGGATATGGAGGACTATCGTGTAAAAGAGAAGCAGCTGTTTGACCTGCTCAGAGATTCAGACGGAAAGGACTATGTCGTGCTCTATGTGCGCGACGGGCGTTCCGTGCGCAGACTCGGGGATAACTGGACCGTGCGGGCAGATGAAGCCCTGCTCGGTGCGCTTTCAGAGGCGTTCGGAGCAGACAATGTGCGTCTGACGCAAAAGAAAATCTAGGACTGTTTCTTTACAAACGGGGCAAAAAGGATTAGAATGAGAAAAACGGATTTGGCAGGAGGTACAGTATGGCAAAGGAAGTTAAGACCATCGGCGTGCTGACAAGCGGCGGGGATGCGCCAGGAATGAATGCGGCGATTCGTGCCGTAGTCCGTAAGGCGCTGTCTCAGGGGCTGAAGGTAAAAGGAATTAATCAGGGCTATAAGGGCCTGTTAAATGAAGAGATTATCGATATGGATGCGAGATCAGTATCAGATACGATCTCCAGAGGTGGTACGATTCTGTACACGGCCCGCTGTTCGGCATTCCGCACAGAGGAAGGGCAGGATCAGGCAGCAGAGATCTGCCGGAAGCACGGCATCGACGGCCTGGTCGTCATCGGCGGCGACGGCTCCTTCGCGGGTGCACAGAAGCTGGCTGCACGTGGGATCAATACGATCGGTGTCCCGGGTACGATCGATCTGGACATTGCCTGCACCGATTACACGATCGGCTTTGACACGGCGGTGAATACGGCGATGGAAGCGATCGATAAAGTACGCGATACCTCCACTTCTCATGAACGATGCAGTATCATTGAGGTAATGGGAAGAAATGCCGGCTACATCGCGCTGTGGTGCGGCATTGCCAATGGAGCAGAGGACATCCTGCTTCCGGAGATGTACGATTACGATGAGCAGGTGCTGATCAACAACATTATCAACAACCGTAAGCGCGGGAAAAAGCATCATATCATCATCAACGCGGAGGGTATCGGACATTCGACCAGTATGGCGCGCAGAATCGAGGCGGCGACCGGCGTGGAGACACGTGCGACGATCCTCGGACACATGCAGCGTGGCGGAAGCCCGACGTGCCGGGATCGTGTCTATGCATCTGTGATGGGTGCGTATGCGGCAGACCTGCTCGCAGAGGGCAAGACGAACCGCGTGGTCGCATATCGCGATGGAAAGTATGTGGACTATGACATCGACGAGGCGCTGGCGATGCAGAAGAGCCTGCCGGAGTATGTCGTGCGAGTCGCGAAGGCGATGACGATCTAACCGAGTCAGGCAAAACGAATAGTATGATAACAGGCAGGATGATCAGGCTTTGCATCCTGCCTGATTTTTTGAAAAAGAAAACATAGAATAGAATGCAAGTATAGAGGATAAGAAGTTTGGGAAAGGATACGAAATGGGAATGGAAAAAATTACAAGTACCTCGAATCCGCAGGTGCGGCAGCTCATTCAGCTGCAGAAAAAGGCGCGTTTGCGCAAAGACGAGGATGTCTTTACGGTAGAGGGGATCAAGATGTACCAGGAGGTGCCATCGGAGCGGCTCGTGCACAGCTACGTGTCGGAGAGCTTTTTTCAGAGACAGCCGGAGCTCTTTAAAGGAAGAGAAAAGACGACGACACTGCTGGCAGACCGGGTATTTGAGAGTGTGTCGGATACGAAAACCCCACAGGGCATCCTCTGCCTGGTGCGGCAGTCGCACTATACGCTGAAGGATCTGATGCCGGAGAAGGAGAGTGGAAATGAACCGCTGATCATGGCACTTGAAAATCTGCAGGATCCGGGCAATTTAGGGACGGTGCTGCGGACGGCAGAGGGAGCCGGCGTGACCGGAATCCTGCTCTCTTCCGGTTGTGTGGATCTGTACAATCCGAAGGTGATCCGGTCGACGATGGGATCGATCTATCGGATGCCGTTTTTCGTGGCAGACGATTTCCATGCGGCGATTCAGGAGCTGAAAGGGTACGGCATCCGCTGGTATGCGGCGCATTTAAAAGGGGAGGACAGCCATGACCGGCAGGATTACCGGCAGCCGACCGGCTTTCTGATCGGAAACGAGAGCCGTGGACTTTCCGATGAGACTGCGGATCTGGCGGACTGCTATATCCGGATTCCGATGTGCGGAAAGGTGGAGTCGTTGAATGCGGCAATAGCCTCCGCGATCCTGATGTATGAGGCCAACCGGCAGCGCAGGAGTGGTCACAAAAATGGTCACAGGAACAGCGCATTTTAAATATTTCTTGACAAACTTAAGAAAACATTATAGAATATGCTCGTAACATGGCTTAACAAATACGTAACAATTTTAAAGGAAATGTTAAAAAGACTTTCCGAGGAGGAGATTAAGTAATGAAAAAAAGAAATGCACGCGCTGTTTTATGTACATTTTCCGTCATTGGTTTTTCTGCAATGGCAGGTACGGCAGCGATGGCAGCTGAGGACTCGGACAGGATTACGATTCCGTATTTGCAGGAGAATGCATGGGACGAGCTGGCAATGACAAATGATGATGCAGTCAGCACAGGAGTCAATATCCGTGCGGCAGCAGATGAGAACAGCGAGATTATCGGATATCTGTATCAGGGTGGCGCAGCCTGGGTCATCGATAAGGGTGATGAGTGGACGGAGATCAGCTCCGGCGGCGTGACTGGATTCGTAAAGAACGAGTATCTTTTATATGGACGTGATGTAATCGGCCTGGCAGACCATTATGGTCTGGAAGGCGTAAAGACGACATGGGATGGTGTCAACCTCTATGCGTCTGAGAACAGTACATCCGAGGCAATGGCTACGATCGACAACGGTACCTATTACCCGCTCGTGGCAGAGGATGGAAAATGGCTGACGGTTCAGAACTGTGCAGACGATACAGCCTGTGTATCGAGCGAGGATGTTTCCCGCGTACTGATTCTGGATACGGCAGTATCCAAGGATGATGTATATGAAGGAACGGCAGTACCGGCAGATGATGCTTCTTCTGAAGAGACATCTGCGGAGCCGACCTATACCGAGACGGAGCCGTCTTATGATTACAGCGAGCCGTCTTACAGTGAGACGGAGGCTCCGAGCTACGACTACAGTGAGCCGACGTACACGGAGACCGAGCCGAGCTATGATTATACTGAGACAGAAGCTCCAAGTTATGATTATTCGGATGACACTTCTTATGATGATACGACTGCGGACAATACCGATGGCGGTTATTACGATGCGGATTCCGATACTTACTACGATGCAAACGGAAATGTAAGTGGTTCCGATTATGATTCCTCTTACACGGAGACGGAAGCTCCGCAGACCGATGCTTATGTAGAGACGGAAGCTCCACAGACGGAGGCTCCTCAGACAGAAGCACCGCAGACGGAAGCGGCTTCTACCAGTTCTGATGATGTATCTCTGCTCGCAGCGATCATTTACTGCGAGGCAGGTAATCAGAGCTACGAAGGAATGGTAGCCGTTGGTGCGGTCGTTATGAACCGCGTTTACAGCCCGTCCTTCCCGAATTCGATCAGTGAAGTAATTTATCAGAGTGGTCAGTTTACTCCGGCTTCCAGCGGCGTACTTGCCAGCGCACTTGCAAATGGTGTCCCCAGCACCTGCTATGATGCGGCAGTCGCAGCGATGAACGGAGAGAATCCGGTAGGAAGTGCCCTCTACTTCAATACCGGTTCCGGAAAGGGAACGAAGATCGGAGCTCACCAGTTCTATTAATGACACGCATTACAGACAATACCAGAAAAACGCCGTGGCGCAGAAAACAGACTGCGCTGCGGCGTTTTTTTGAACGCAGATCGCGAAGCGACTGCGTTCATGACATAGTTCCTTATGATCTTACAAGGAGCGAAGCTAGGCCCTGTCAGTAGAGGCCCTGCAGCAAAGCTGCAGGCTACAGCAGCTCCTTCATGACAAATTCATAGATTTCCTGGCATTTTTTTCGCCAGTTGTTGCACACCGCTTTGGCCTGTGCCTCGTCCGGGACTGTGATGGTCAGGTCGATCGGGTTGGCATATTTTTCTTTTACAATACAGTGTACGGAAAATTCATCGGCGGTGTTGCGGTAGTAGTTGGAGATGATCGATACTTCGTCGCGCAGCTGAATTTTATTTTCCTGCATATAGCGGTCGATGTCTTCCCGGATATCCGCAGAGATCCGTCCCTGAAAGTAGTGCAGGGCGTCCTGTCCGGAGTCGGTGATCGTATAATAGGAGGTGTTGCGGATCTTTTCGAGACGGATCATGCCGGTCTCAGAGAGCTCCGAGAGCACGGACTGCAGTGTGAAAAACGAAGTGTAGTCCCGATCCAGAATAAAGGAAGAGATCTGCGAGGTGGTAAGGGGAAAGTCCACCTTATGCAGCATATAAAGAACGATCAGTTTGTAAAGCGTAATAGGTTCCGACATAAAGTCCTCCTGAGTAAAATAAAATTGACGATGGTATGTCACAGATGCTTATGGCGCTACGAAATCGTGACAGGAAGAGCCAAAAAGACGTCCCTGCCATGTATCGCGACGCTTCAGCTCGGCGTGCAGTCCGTTTAGCACCGCGCGTTTGGACTGGCTCCAGAGCGGTGCGATCAGAAGTGCGCCAGGTCCGTCGCCGGTCAGGCGATGGATGACGATCTCCGGCGAGAGATGCTCCATGCAGTCGATCAGAAGCGCAATGTATGCATCCTTCGTCATGACCGGAAAGCCGACCTCCCGATAATAGGTGGCGAGATCCGTATGTTCCAAAATGTGGAGCAGCTGAAGCTTGATGCCCTGGATGTCACACGTATTCAGGTAATCGCAGGTCTGCAGCATTGCATCGTGATCCTCTCCTGGAAGCCCCAGAATGACATGTACGATGACCTCAATGCCGATCGCCCGCAGACGTGCGACCGCGGTATCAAAACAGGAGAGCGGGTAGCCGCGCCGGATAAAGCGGGCACTCTCCTCGTGGATCGTCTGCAGTCCGAGCTCGACCCAGACTGGTTTGATCTGGTTCAGACGGTAAAGCAGCGCGAGTACCTCGTCACCAAGGCAGTCCGGACGCGTGGCAATGGAAAGTACGACCACTTCCGGATCGGATATGGCTTCCAGAAAAATACGTTCCAGATATGCTACCGGGGCATAGGTATTCGTGTACGCCTGAAAATAGGCGATGTATTTATGAACCGGACGCTTTTTGGCAATCAGTTCCTTTTGCATACGGAGCTGTTCGGGAATCGGAAGGATCGCCGGTGCTGCAAAATCGCCGGAGCCGCCTGCGCTGCAGAAAATGCAGCCGCCAGTCCCCACAGTTCCGTCCCGGTTCGGACAGGTCATGCCGCCATTTAAGGAGAGCCGGTATACTTTTTCGCCGAAACGCTGTTTCATTTCATAGTCCAGAGAATGATATGGCTTCTCTCCCCAACGCATGTCCCCGCCTCTTTTCTAACTGTTTGATAATGTCGATGCATAATAAAAAGTATAACATCGGGAACAATTTTAGTAAAGCCGGAAAAATAATGATATCTTAAGAAATGGAAAACCGGGCGAGATTGACAAACCAGAAAGGATCAACTATCCTAAATAAGAGTCCCTTTTTGACGAAAAGGGTCAGAAAAAAAGGAAAACAGATCATAGAATACAGGAGCAGTTATGAGTGAGATGCAAAAGGGAAGACCGACGATTTACGGAGAAGGACAGCCGCCAAGGAGACGTACCGGCCGACCGGGGATGTCCCCTACAGGCGCAGAAAGGCAGCGGAACCATGCCGCCGGGGTGCAAAGAAGAATGGGGTATGGAGAGCCCGTGGCAAGACCGGGCAGAAGGATGCCGGAGCGATTGGATGATGTACAGATGGAAAACGCAGACCGGGCAGGTACGGAAAATCGTGTACGTACAGAAAATCGTGTACGTACAGAACAGGCACCACGTCGCTATGTGCCGGGAGCGGGATATCAGGGGGCAGTCCGCGACCGGGAGGAGCTGCCGGAAGAGATGCGCCGGACGGATTTTGCTTCCGACCGGAAGCTTCGCGCCCTTTGGAGCGTGTTCGGGATTTTAGCGGTGCTGCTCGTGGCGGCGATTATTTATGAAGTGGTACTTGGAAACGGGCTGAAGGAGACCGGGAATCAGCGCATGGCCGGACAGAACGGTACGCAGACGACCGGCCAGACAAATGCGCAGACGACGGCTCAGACAAACGCGGCGGCATCGACACCGGCAGCAGATGCGGCATCGACGCCCCAGACGACTGCCCAGACATCCGCAGCCGCGACTCCGGATGCCGGGACGACAGATGCGGCTACGGGATCAGACCGTGCAGCTGCCGATGATTCCGCAGACAGTGCAGCGGATCATTCTGGTGGTGATACCGCGGACGACATTCCGACGATCCCGCTGGAAGGGGACGATGCACAGGCAGATGCGGCGAGTGGCGCTGAAGGATGACGCGAAGCGGATTGCGAATGTCCGCTTTACAAACAGCTGGAAAAGAAAAAGAGGGAGCGTTATGGACGAGAGAGAAAGAGCGAGAAGAATGCAGCTTCGCAGGGCAAAGCGCAGAAGAAATGTACTGATTATGAAATGTATCATTTCTCTGCTTACACTGATTGTAGTGTTTCTTGCGGTGATCCTGATTAAGGATGCGGTGATTCCGGGACTTAAGAATCGCAAAAGCAGCAAAAAGACAGAGGCGCAGCAGACCGTACAGCAAAATGGCGAAGGCGCGCAGAATGGGACGGAAGCACAGACGGAGGCAGCAAGCTCGGTCGATGATATGATCGCACAGGCGGATCTTTTGGCCGCGCAGTATGATTATTCCGGAGCGATCGAACTGCTCAAGAGTTCTTCCTTATATACCGGAAGCCAGCAGATGCAGGATGCGGCTGCCGGATATGAGACGACGCGGCAGTCCTGTACAGCCTATCCGCTGGATCAGGTGACGCATGTCTTTTTCCATACGATGATCAAGGACGACGCGAAGGCATTCGACGGCGACGCGAAGGAAGCTGGATACAATCAGGTCATGACGACGATGAGCGAATTTACAAAAATCATGGAGTCTATGTATGAGAAAGGCTATGTGATGGTCAGCCTGCATGACATGTGCATCGTAAATGCGGATGGTACGGTGTCGCAGGGAGAGATCCTGTTGCCGCCGGGCAAGATCCCGTTTGTACTCTCACAGGATGATGTGAGCTACTATCACTATATGGACGGGGACGGATTTGCGCAGAAGCTGATTGTCGATGAGAATGGGGATGTGAAGAATACGTATATCGAAGATGACGGCAGCATTTCTGTGGGCGACTATGATATGGTACCGTGGATCGATACCTTTGTAAAAGAGCATCCGGATTTCTCGTATCACGGCCACAAGGGGATCGTAGCCCTGACCGGCTACGAAGGGGTACTCGGCTACCGGACCGATGAGGTATACCGGACCCGTGAGGCTGGTCGTGTGACCGAGTATCAGCAGAAATTCTTTGATGAACATCCGGACTTTGATGAGGCGGCATGGCAGAACGAGGTCGATCAGGCGACTGCGGTAGCAAATGCCATGAAGGCCGAGGGATGGGAATTCGCGAGCCATACGTGGGGCCATATCGATCCGCGGAAAGTCGGCATCGACGGCGTGATGAAGGATACCCAGCGCTGGCTGGACAATGTGGCACCGATTGTCGGCAGTACGGACGTGATCATCTTCGCGTTCGGTGCGGATATCGGGGACTGGCAGCCGTATACATCTGACAACCAGTATTTTACCTATTTAAAAGAAAAAGGATTCAACATTTTCTGCAACGTAGATTCGTCGCAGTACTGGGTACAGTTTGGCAGCAACTACATGCGCCAGGGACGCCGGAATCTCGACGGCTACCGGATGTACTACAACCCGGATCTGCTCAGCGACCTCTTCGATGTCAGCTCCGTCTGGGATGATGCCCGCCCCACCCCGGTACCTGCCATGTGACATAACCAGTTCAGGGCAGCAGCAATGTCCCAAAATAGAACTCGGCAAATTTATTTGCTGAGGGCTATCTTGGGACATTGGGATGGGCGGAACGCCCATCAGCCGCAGACAGGAGCTGCTGAAAGCAGCGGATAGCTCGCGAAGCGAACGGGTCTGTGGCCTGATGCCCTGAACGTCCGGTGAGCCCCTTCCTTCCCACGCTTGAATTTCCACATCAGAAATGCTATACTGAAACGCAGGCTCCAAAAGAGTCAATGGAAGGAAAAGGAGAAAAAGCGTGAAGAAACAGACGTCGCTTCCGGCTGAGATCATCAAAGGCCGGAAAATGATATACAAGCTTGCAAAAAATGATTTCCGGACAAAGTATGCCGGTTCGTATCTCGGAATCGTCTGGGCGTTTATTCAGCCGATCGTGACCGTGCTCGTCTACTGGTTTGTCTTTGAGGTCGGATTTCGGGCTGGGGAGAATACACTTCCGGTGCCGTTTGTGCTTTACCTGATCGCCGGTATCGTGCCATGGTTCTTTTTTCAGGACGGGCTGATCGGCGGGACGAATTCGATGCTGGAATACAGCTACCTGGTAAAAAAGGTCGTATTCCAGATCAGTGTGCTCCCGGTCGTGAAGATCATTTCGGCGGTATTTGTGCACCTGTTTTTTGTACTTTTTATTATCATTCTATATTGTTTTTACGGACATTTTCCGGATCTGTATTATCTGCAGCTGTTTTATTACACCGGAGGGCTGTGCCTGCTCATTTTGGGACTTTCCTATATGACCAGTTCCGTCGTGATCTTTTTCCGGGATCTGTCCCAGATGATCAGCATCGCCTTGCAGATCGGTGTCTGGCTGACCCCGATCATGTGGGTGGCAGAAGATAAGCTCGTCAGCTATCCGTGGCTGCACAAGATTCTGAAGCTGAATCCGGTTTACTATATCGTGACCGGATTTCGGGATGCATTCATTTACAAGCACTGGTTCTGGGAGCGCCCGCTCTGGACATTATATTTCTGGTGCTTTACGATCGGAGCACTGCTGCTTGGCAGTACCGTGTTCAAGCGTCTGCGGGTGCATTTTGCAGATGTGCTGTGACCTCATCTGTTTTACGACAGGAAATGCATGGAGTATTGCAGGACATATTTGACCGGAAATGCACAGAATCGTAGGCGGAATAACGGAGAAAATGGACAAGGAAAGGACAGACGGCGAATCAGCGCCGGATCAGGATAAAACATGGAAAAAGGGATTGCGATCCGTGTAGAACACGTAAGCAAAATGTATAAACTGTACGACAAGCCGTCAGACCGGCTAAAAGAGAGCCTTGGGCTGACCAGGAAGAAATGCTACCGGGAGCACTATGCGCTGACCGATGTGAATTTTGAAGTGCCAAAGGGTGAGACGGTCGGGATCATCGGTACGAACGGAGCCGGAAAGTCTACGATCCTGAAGATCATCACCGGAGTGCTGAATCCGACGTCCGGCGAGGTGGTCGTGGACGGGCGGATCTCCGCGCTGCTTGAGCTTGGCGCAGGCTTTAATATGGAATATACAGGCGTGGAGAATGTCTATCTGCAGGGGACGATGATCGGCTTTTCTGAGGAGGAGATCGACGCACGCCTGCAGGATATTCTGGACTTTGCCGATATCGGGGACTTTGTGAACCAGCCGGTCAAGACGTACTCCAGCGGTATGTTTGTGCGGCTGGCTTTTGCTGTGGCGATCAATATCGACCCGGAGATCCTGATCGTCGATGAGGCGCTCTCGGTCGGAGACGTCTTCTTCCAGGCAAAGTGTTACCGGAAGTTCGAAGAATTCAAGCAGCAGGGCAAGACGATCCTGTTTGTCAGCCACGACCTGAACAGCATCAGCAAATATTGTGACCGGGTGCTGCTGCTCGATCACGGAAAAGTCGTCGCGAGTGGCGTGCCGAAGGAGATGGTCGATCTCTACAAGCGTCTGCTGGTCGGCCAGGGACCGGATGATGAGGAGGCGGCGAAGCAGCAGGCAGCCGCAGAGCAGGCGATCCGCAAGGAAGGATGGATCACACCGTTCGAGATGAATCCGTCTGCACTGGAATACGGAGATAAGCGGGCCGAGATGTTGGGCTTTCTGATTCAGGATGAGAACGGACTGCCGACGAACACGATTGAAAAAGGAAGCAGCTTTACGATGAAGGTGCGGGTGAAGTTTCACGAGCACATTGAGGATCCGATCTTTGCCTTTACGATCAAGGACATGCGCGGGACAGAGATTACCGGGACGAACACGATGTTTGAGCACATTACGACACCGACCGGTGAGGACGGGGATACCGTGGTCGTCTCTTATACGCAGAAGGCGGATCTGCAGGGAGGCGAGTATCTGATTTCCTTCGGGCTGACCGGATACCGGGGCGGCGAATTTGTCGTCTATCACCGCCTGTATGATGCGAGCAGTCTGGTCATCGTATCTACCAAAAATACGGTCGGCTTTTACGATATGAATTCGAAGATTACGATTGAGCAGGAAGAAAAGCAGTGAGGGAGCGCGATATGGAGAAGCAGGAACAGATCGGAAAGGCGGTGCTGGACTACCGCTTTTACCCGGAGGACGATAAATATACCGATGGCGCCATTGAGGACGAGATGCTGAAGATCGCGAAAACCTGCGCACCGGAAGAATACGAGCGCGTGATCGTGGAGAAAAAGAGCTGGCCGATCCTCTATCATTTTTCGTATCTGCGGGAAAATATCATTCGCTGGCTGCCGATGGAAGGAAGCGAAAATGTACTGGAGATCGGAGCCGGACCGGGGGCAATCACGGGTGCGCTGTGCGAGAAGGGACGGCAGGTGACGGTCATTGACCTTTCCAAAAAGCGATGCCTCATCAACGCCTATCGCCATAAAGACTGCGACAATCTGCGTTTTCTGGTCGGAAATTTTCAGGACATTGAGCCAAAGCTGACAGAAAAATATGACCTGATCACACTGATCGGTGTATTTGAATATGCGCAGTTTTCGATTCAGTCGGAAGATCCATTTGTGGACTACTTAAAGCGGATCCGCACGCATCTGGCTCCGGGAGGGCGGCTCGTGATCGCGATCGAGAACCGGATCGGGCTGAAGTACTGGGCCGGGGCGACTGAGGACCATACCGGCATCTATTTTGAAGGACTGGAAGGATACCCGACGACAGACTATGTGCGGACATTCTCAAAGCCGGAGCTGGAGCAGGTGATCCGAAAGGCCGGACTTTCTTCCATGGAATTTTATTATCCGTATCCGGACTATAAATTTCCGGAGCGGATCTACTCGGATGCGTATCTGCCGAAGAAGGGCGAGCTGAACCGGAACCGGCAGAATTTTGACCGGGAGCGGATCCAGCTCTTTTCAGAGGAGCGCGTCTATGATACGCTGATCGAGAGCGGGCTGTTTCCGCAGTTTTCAAATTCCTTTTTGGTGGTTGTGAGGGCAGAATGATAGTATATACGAAATATTCGAATGAGCGGCGCAGAGAGTTCTGCATCCGGACGGACATCCGGATGGATGATACCGGGAAAACATATGTCTGCAAGCTTCCGGCATTCCCGGAGGCCAGAGCACATATCCGGGGATTGGAGACGGCCTGTCGGGGATTGCAGGCGGATCTGGCAGGAAGCGGGCTGACGGTCAATGCGTGCACACTGGAAACAGAGCCGGATGGCAGCATTGCTGCGCATTTCCCGTTTTGCGCCGGCCGGACACTGGAAGAAAAGCTGGATGCGATCTGGAAAAAAGAAGGAGAAGAGGCGCTGATCGGGGAGATCCGGCGTTATTTTTCCATGTTTGCGGATGCGACGGAGCCGTTTTCGGCGACGGAAGCGTTCGGAAAAGTATTTGGTGATGTGCAGTTTACGCGTCCGCAGTACAGTCGGAGCATCTCGGATATCGATATGATTTTTGCGAATGCGCTGGAGACGGAGACGGGCTACGAGCTGATTGATTACGAGTGGACGTTTGCTTTTCCGGTGCCGGTGCGCTATCTTCTGTACCGTTGTCTCTATTATTATACACGGGGCAATGCGAACCGGGATGCGCTGGTACAGCGCAATTTATATGAAGTATTTGACATCACAGAGGAGGAGTGCGGGCAGTTTGCCGCGATGGAGCGGCAGTTTCAGGCATATATGCTCGGAGCCTATACGCCGATCTGGCAGCTGTATGACCGCATTTCCGAAGGGGTCTTTCCGGTGCGGGAGATGATGGAGCAGGAAAGTCCGAAGAAAAAGGCGATGCGGATGGTAGATGTCTTTTTTGACGATGGCCGTGGCTTTGGTACCTGGAACTGTACCCGCTATCAGGTCGCGCCGGGCATCCGGACGTCGCTTCGGATCCCGCTTCCAGAAGGAACCAGGGCAGTGCGGATCGATCCGTGTGCAGCAAGGAGCGTCGTGCGTGTGGAGTCGGTAAGACAGGGCGGCGAAGCGCTTGGCGTATCGGCGAATGCGGCGCTGGCTCCGAACGGGGACTACATTTTTGACACCGAGGATCCACAGCTCATTATTTCCAATCTTCCACATGGCACAGAGCCGGTGGAGATCACGTTTTGGGCGGAGCCGATCGACGGACTGGCACGGGAAGTGCTGCTCAACCAGAGCGGCCGGCTTGCGTGGATGGAGCAGACGAAGGTGTGGAAGGCGTACCGGAAGCTGAAGGGTGACGGCAAGTAGCGTTAACCGGATCAAGTAAAGCCCCTGCTTTAATGGCGCGAAGCAATAAGCAGTGGGGGCTTGTATCATAAGCGAGACTAGCTCACTTACGATAGTGGTTAATGAGTAAGTAGCGAAGCTAGGCCCTGTCAGCAGCGGCCCCGCAGCAGACCCGGAGATGAGCTGCGGAGATGAGCTGCAGGGATGGATTGCGAATGTCTGCTTTACAGAAGCGGCGGGGAAAAAGAAGGGAGTTGCGGAGCATGAGAAAATTCTGGGAAGGACAGCCGTGTGTGCTGTATCACATAGACCGGATCGAGAGCCGGTATGGGAATATCTGTATCCGCGGCTGGGTGTCGGATCTGGACCCGGAAGAAAAGACCGAATGTTCCGTCGTGGACGCAGACGGTGTGACACTTCCGGTCTACATGGAACGGCTCGTGCGCGCAGATGTCAATGCGGCGGTACACAAGCCTGCCGGCTATGAGAGCGGCATTCACATCCTGATCGACCGCGCGGTGCTGAATACGCCCTATGTGTGGCTGACTTTTACGAATGGAGCGAAGCGCCAGAGAGTCCGCCTGTCGGTACAGACATCCGGGCTGAAGCGGGCATGGAAGCTCAGAAAAGCACAAAGGGATGCAAAAAAGGGAATGCATGGACCGTCGGCGCATCCGGAAGAGTTGGACTATGACCTGTGGATCCGGATGAAAATGCCGGATGCCAGGACGAAAAAAGCACAGAGCGAGGCGGTCTTTTCCCACTCGGTGCTTTTTTCGGTTGTCATCCCGCTCTACAATACGCCGCGGCGCTTTTTAAAAGAAGTCATCGATTCGGTGTTGCAGCAGACGTATGGACGGCTGGAACTCGTGCTGGCGGATGGCAGTACGGATCCGGCAGTCGGGGCATTTATAAAAAAACAATATGCAAAGGATCGCCGGGTGCGCTATGTGAAGCTCGTCGAAAACCGTGGCATTTCTCAGAATACGAACGAAGCGATCCGGAAGACGAAAGGGGATTTTATCGTCTTTGCGGATCACGACGATGTGCTGGCGGTGGATGCACTCTATGAGATGGCGAAAGCCATCGAGGCACAGCCGGAACTCGATGCGATCTATACGGACGAGGATAAGATCAACCGGAGTGGGACGGCCTATTTTGGACCGCATTTCAAGCCGGATTTCAGCATGGCGCTGCTGCGGTGCAACAATTATATCTGTCATCTGTTTGCGGTGCGGCGTGATCTGCTGAAGAAAGTCGGGCTGCTGAATCCGGCGTATGACGGCGCGCAGGACTATGATTTCGTGCTGCGGTGCGCGGAACAGGCGAAAGCGATCGGCCACATCCCGAAGGTGCTCTATCACTGGCGGACGCATCCGGCGTCCACGGCAGGCAATCCGGCGAGCAAGGAGTATGCGTTTGAGGCGGGGCGACGGGCGGTCGAGGCACATTATCAGCGGTGCGGGATCGCGGCGCAGGCAGAAGAGACCGCGATGCGCGGGAGATATCGCAGTCATTTTGCCGTTTTGGGGACGCCGCTTGTCTCCATCCTGATCCCGAATAAAGATCATGTGGAGGATCTGCAGCGCTGCCTTACTTCGATCCGGGAAAAGTCGACGTATGCGAACTATGAGATTCTCATCATTGAGAACAACAGTGTGGAGCCGGAGACGGAGGAGTACTATCAGAAACTGCTGCAGGAGCATCCAGATGGCAGACTTCGGATCCTTCGCTATGCGGGCGGTTTTAACTATGCGGCGATCCACAATTTTGCGGTGCCGCAGGCAAAAGGAGAATACCTCATTTTGCTGAATAACGATACCGAGGTGCGAAGCTGTGGCTGGATCGAGGAGCTGCTTGGGCTCTGCCAGCAGGACGGAGTCGGTGCAGTCGGCGCGAAGCTTTATTATCCGGACGGGACGATTCAGCATGCCGGTGTCGTGCTTGGGCTGTGCGGCGTGGCGAGCCATCTCTTCATCGGCGCAGACGGAGAGAAAGACGGCTATGCGGGGCGGCTCGTATCGGTACAGGACTACAGCGCCGTGACTGCCGCCTGTATGATGACCCGGAAGGCAGTTTATGAGCAGGTCGCCGGGATGGAAGAAACGTTGGCGGTAGCATACAACGACATTGATTACTGCATGAAGCTGCAGGCGGCCGGGTGGCATGTACTCTTTACTCCGTATGCCGAGCTGACGCATTACGAGTCGCGGTCGCGCGGACGGGAGGACACCGAGGAAAAGCAGCGCCGCTTCCGGGAAGAGGCGAGACGGTTTGTGCAGCGCCATGAGGCAGAGCTGGATGCGGGCGATCCGTACTACAATCCGAATTTATCTGTGACAAAGACCGACTGCTCGCTTCGGATGCCGTGGGAGCGGGAGGCGTGGAGGGAGTTTTCATGAATACAAAATTTAACCGGGAGCGGATTCGATTTGATGTGAAGCAGCCGGATACCCTTGTGATTCAGGGGTGGTTTGAGGAAGATACCGAGGGGGCGGAGCAGTTCGAGGCAGAGCAGAACGGGGCGCCGGCAGCCATCGACGTACAGGTACAGCGTGGCGTGGAGGTGACGAAAAAATACCTCCGCTATAAGACAAATGTCATGGCGGAATATTTTATCCGTGTGCCGCTGACCGGTACAGCCAATCAGGACGAAGAAGATGGAAAGAAAGCGCCGGCATTTCCGGCTGTGAAGGTCTATCATAAGACGGCAGATGGCAGACGTTGTATTTATCATGCCTCTTCCTCCGAACTGCTGCGGATCTACCGGCACCTGATGTCCTGGGTAGAAAAGCTGACGGCGTTGCCGGATGGCCGGTATCAGCTGCGTGGCTGGTACATGGGCGTGGACAAGGTACAGATGGCACTGCTGGACCATGCCGGACATCCGATCGAGGCGGAATATACGGAAGGGACGCGGATCGATATTCTCGGTGAATTTCCGGAGGCGGCGCTTTCGGATACCCATGCCTTCGAGCTGACGTTCGCAAAGCCACAGGACAACTATCTGCGGCTGGCGATCAAGGGCGGTGGCAAGAAGGCACTCTACCCGCTGAACTGCAAGAAAATGCTTTCCGGAAAGGAAGGGCTCTCTGTGATCTGCAAAAAGAGCGTCAATTATCTGAAGCGGAAGGGTTTTCGGCAGTTTGTAAAGCGTGTGGAGGACGTCGTGCTCGGTGTGGATTCGATCAGCTATGAACGCTGGCGCAGAAAATACGGTGTCAAGGCTTCCGAGCTGGAACAGCAGCGAAAGACAACGTTTGCCTGGAATCCGACGATCAGCATCGTCGTGCCGCTGTATTGCACGCCGGAGCGGTTTTTGCGTGCACTCGTGCAGTCGGTACAGGCACAGACGTACCCGCACTGGGAGCTGATTCTCTCCGACGGAAGCGGAGAGGATTCTCCGCTGACGGCCCTTTTAGACCGGCTCGTTCAGGAGCAGGAGGAGAGCGGACATCCGGGTGTGATCCGGGCGCTGCACAACAATCAGCAGCTTCACATTTCTGAGAATACAAATGCGGCGCTCTGGGCAGTGACCGGGGATTTCATCGCGTTTGGCGATCACGACGATCTCTTTTCGCCGGATGCGCTCTATGAATGCGTGCGGGTGTTGAATGATCATCCGGATACTGAGCTGATCTACAGCGACGAGGACAAAGTAGATGGTGCGGGACACCGCTATTTTGAGCCACATTTTAAGTCTGATTATAATCCGGATCTGCTCTGCAGTATGAACTATTTCTGCCATCTGGTCGTTGTAAAGGCAGATCTGCAGCAGCGCACGGGGTATCTCGATGCGGCGTATGACGGCGCGCAGGACTATGACTTCGTGCTGCGCTGTACGGAGCAGACGACGCCGGGACAGATCCGGCACATTCCGAAGATTCTGTATCACTGGAGGAGCCATCAGGACTCTACGGCAGAGAATCCGGAGAGCAAACGGTATGCATTTGAAGCGGGACGCCGGGCGGTTCAGGCACATTATGACCGGCTGAACATCGCGGCGACGGTGAAGGAGGGCGCATATCCGGGGCTCTATGAGACGGAATTTGCGGTCGTGGGAGATCCGCTGATCTCCATTCTGATCCCGAATAAAGACCATCTTTCGGATCTGCAGACCTGTATCCGCTCGATTACAGAGCAGTCGGATTATGAAAAGTATGAGATTCTGATTCTTGAGAACAACAGCACGGAGCCGGAGACGTTTGCCGGATATGAGGAGCTGGAAAAGCAGGATGCAAGGATCCACGTGCTACACTACGAGGGCGGCTTCAATTTTTCTGCGATCAACAACTTCGGCGCAGCGCACGCGAAAGGCGACTACCTGTTGCTTTTGAATAATGACACGGAGATGATTCACGGCGATTGCCTGCGGCAGCTGCTCGGGCCGTGCCAGAGGCCGGAGGTCGGAATCACCGGCGCGCTGCTCTATTATGGAGATGATACGATTCAGCATGCAGGCGTGGTGCTCGGCTTCGGCGGCATCGCAGGACATGCATTTATCGGGGAAAAGCGCGGAGATAACGGCTATTTCTCACGGATCATCTGCCAGCAGGACTACAGCGCGGTCACGGCGGCCTGCCTGATGGTGAAGGCATCCGTTTACCGGGATGTCGGCGGGATGTCGGAAGACCTGCGCGTGGCCTTTAATGACATCGATTTCTGCATGAAGGTGCGCGAAGCAGGGTATCTCGTAGTTTATAATCCAAAGGCGGAGCTGTACCACTTTGAGTCCAAATCGCGCGGGCTGGAGAACACGCAGGAAAAGATCGAGCGCTTCAACGGTGAGATCGCGCAGTTCCTCGCGCGCTGGGGTGAGGAGATCAAGGCGGGAGATCCGTATTACAATCCGAATCTGTCGCTTGATAAGGCGGACTTTTCGTTGCGGTTATAAGAAAAAGAAAACAAAAAGATGAAAATCAGAGGAGAAATTATGAGTGCAGCAGCTTCATTACAAAAAAAATGGAACCGGCTCTGTGATGTGATCTGGGAGGATGCCAGGACGGAGCAGGACGAAAGAGAAGCCGGGACGGAGATAGCGACTACAGAATCGCAGGCGCAAAAAGCGAGGGACGGACAGCGATTTCTCCGGTTTGCCAATGCGCACCGCTTCGATCTGGCGTTTATCTTCGTGATGGGGGCGCTGCTCTTTTTCCTTGCGTGGATCCTCCCATTGAACGGCGGTCCGGACGAGGAGATGCGCTATCTGATTCCGCAGTACATTTACCGGCACGGGACGCTGCCACATGGCGGGGATCCGGAGATCCGCAATAAGCTGTGGGGGATTTCCTATGGATTCCATCCGATCCTGCCGTACATTTTCGGCGGCTATCTGATGAAGCTTGTTTCTGTGTTCCATTCTTCAGAGCATGCACTTTTGATGGCAGCCAGATTCATCAATGTGCTGCTCGGCATGGGCTTTTACTGGTACGTGCTGCAGATCTCGCGCCGGCTGTTCCGCCGCGGCATCTTCCGGGTGTATTTTGTGGCGCTGCTGGCGCTTCTGCCGCAGCTGCTCTATTTATTTGTATACGTCAATACCGATGGAATTGCATTATTTTCCACCGCGATGATTTTGAATTACTGGCTCGTCGGGATGGAGCGAAAATGGGATCGGGGAAGCTGTACCGGACTGGCCATCGGCGTATCCTGCTGTGCGTTATCCTATTTTAATGCGTATGGCTTTGCGCTGATGTCGGTCGTGCTCTTTGCCGGTTCGCTGATTGTATTTTACGGGAAGCGCGGCGCAAAGGACTGCGTGATCGTGATTTTAAAACGCGGGCTGTTCATCACCGGGATCGTCTTTTTGCTGTGTGGCTGGTGGTTCATCCGCTGTGCGGTGCTCTATGACGGAGATTTTCTGGGGCTGTCGACCCCGGCCAAATATGGAGAGAAATATGCACAGGAGGAGTACAAGCCTTCTGTGAAAAAGTCCGTGAAGGAGCAGGGCAAGTCTCTGGAAGAAATGCTGAAAAAAGAAGTCGACGGCGGCATGGAGTGGGTGACGACGACCTACCGCAGTACGATCGGCTATTTCGGATTTTTTGAGTATCCGCTCGGACTGGACATTTATGAGATTCACAAAAAGCTGTTCATCCTTGGGATTCTGGGAATCCTGGTGCATATCGGGCTGGCTGGGCTCTGGGGTGTCGGAGTGCTTCTGGAGCGGAAAAAGGAGCGCCCGCTGGTCGAAAAATACCGCAGAGGTCTTGCAACGGTCAGCGGATCAGACCGACCGGCATTTACGGTAGAAAATCAGGCGCTTGCACCTGCGAATTTCTTCATATTGCAGTTTTCGCTTGTTTGCTGTATCATAATACCAGTATTGCTGTCGTTAGTGTATTCGTACACCGACGATTTTCAGCCGCAGGGACGGTACATTATGACGTTTATCATCCCTGTGATGTATTTTACCGCAGCCGGGACCGAGCGTGTCCTGACCCTGTGCTTCCGGAAGTGGATGGTTCCGCTTCTGATGCTGCCGCTTCTGTATGCGGTCGTGCATGTGTGGGTCAGTGCGTTTCTTTCGGTGTATATTCCGGCGTGGTGTGAGTCACTTTCGTTTCTTTCCGGTCTGCGTTTCCCGTGGCTGTCGAATATCGGCCCCGTCGTGAAGCTGTTGCAGCTGTTGATTCCGGGATGATGAGAAAGTACGGTTGAGGAGGAGATAAGATGATTGATTTTAACAGAGCCCCATACCTCGGGACGGAGGTCGGGTATATGCAGGAAGCGATCGCCAACGCAAAGCTGTGCGGCGATGGCCCGTTCACGAAAAAATGTTCACGGCTGATGGAGGAACGGTTCGGGGCAAAGCATGTCCTTTTGACGACTTCCTGTACACATGCCCTGGAGATGGCAGCATTTCTCTGCGATCTGAAGCCGGGGGATGAGGTCATTATGCCAGCTTATACGTTCGTATCCACAGCGGATGCCTTTGTGCTGCAGGGGGCAAAGATCGTATTTGTCGATGTCCATCCGGAGACGATGAACATCGATGAGACGAAGATCGAGGCGGCGATCACGGAGCGGACGAAGGTCATCGTGCCGGTGCACTATGCCGGTGTCGCCTGTGAGATGGACACGATCATGGCGATTGCAAAAAAGTACAACCTGAAGGTCGTGGAGGACGCGGCACAGGGTGTCAATGCGTGGTATAAGGGGCGTGCGCTTGGCACGATCGGAGATTTCGGCTGCTACAGTTTCCATGAGACGAAGAACTATACGATGGGAGAGGGCGGCGCGCTGCTGTTTCAGGATGATGCTTACCTGGAGCGTGCGGAGATCCTGCGTGAAAAGGGAACGAACCGGAGCAAATTTTTCCGTGGCCAGATCGACAAATATACGTGGGTCAGCTATGGTTCCTCCTATCTTCCGAGCGATATGAATGCGGCTTATCTGTATGCGCAGCTGCTCGAGATGGATAAGATCAATGAAAAGCGGCGCCAGATTTTTGACTATTACTATGAGCATCTGGCGGTTCTTGAGGAAAAGGGGTATCTGGCGCGTCCGTATGTCCCGGATTATGCCGTACATAACGGGCATATGTTCTTTGTCCGTGTAAAGGATCTCGAGACGCGGAGCGATCTCATCCGCTATATGAAGGAAAAAGGGGTTCAGTGCGTCTTCCACTATATCCCGCTGCATAACGCACCTGCCGGGAAGCAGTACGGAATATTCCACGGGGAGGACGTGTATACGACGAAGGAGAGCGAGCGGCTGATGCGCCTTCCGATGTATTACAGCCTGTCGATGGACGATGTGAAGTATGTGACAGACTGCCTGCTGGAGTATTATGGCGAATAAAGCGACCAATTTTCTGAAAAAACTGAATCCTTACAATATACAAAAAGGGCTGCGCTATCTGAAACATTTTGGTGTGAAGGAATTCTTTGTGCGTCTGTCAGACCGGCTGGAGCCGGAGGAGGTGCCGTATGGTCCGTGGTTTGCACAGCATCGGGCAAGTGAAGAGGAGCTGCGGGGACAGCGGGCGCGCAAATTTGCCGATCCGGTCACATTCAGCATTGCAGTTCCGCTTTATAAGACACCGGAGCGTTATCTGCGTGAGATGATCGCATCGGTGCAGGCGCAGACGTATCCGCACTGGGAGCTCTGTCTGGTAAATGGCAGTCCGGAAGATGCGCAGCTTGGCAGAATTTTACAGGAGTATGCGGCGGCAGATCCACGCATTTGTGTGAAGCAACTCAACGAAAATGCGGGCATTGCGGGGAATACGAACGCGGCACTTGCGATGGCGACCGGAGAATATGTCGGGCTGCTCGACCACGATGATCTGCTCGAACCGGACGCGCTGTTTCAGGTGATGTGCACGCTGGAGGAAGCGCGGCGGAAGAAGCAGCCGCTGCCGGAACTGCTCTACACCGATGAGGATAAGATTTCCGGCGACGGGAGCGAATATTTTCAGCCGAACCTGAAGCCGGATTTTGACCCGGATCTGCTGCGGAGCAACAATTACATCTGCCATTTTCTGGTCGTATCCAGAGGACTTCTTGATAGGGCAGGGGGATTTGACCGTCAGTACGACGGTGCTCAGGACTATGATTTTATTCTGCGCTGCACGGAACAGGCAAAAGGGATTTCCCATATTCCGAAGGTCCTTTATCACTGGCGGACGCATGCACAGTCGACGGCAGACAATCCGATCAGCAAGCAGTATGCCTATGATGCGGGAGCAAGGGCGATTGAGGCGCATTTGAAGCGTGTCGGCCTTACCGGGACGGTCGAGCGGAAGAAGGATTTCGGCTTTTACCGGGTGCGTTATGCGGTGGAAGGTGAGCCGCTCGTCTCGATCATCATACCGAATAAGGATGAAAAAGATACCCTGAAAAAGTGTCTCGAATCGATTCAGACGAAGAGTACTTACCGGAATTTTGAGGTCATCGTCGTGGAGAATAACAGCAAAACGGCGGAAATCTTTGATTATTATAAAGAAATAGATGGACGAAACGGCGTTCATGTTGTATATTGGGACAGAGAATTTAATTACTCGGCGATCAACAACTTCGGCGCGGCTTATGCAAAGGGAGAGTACCTCATCTGTCTGAACAATGATATGGAGATCATCAGTGCAGACTGGATCGAGGAGCTGCTCGGGCATTGTCAGCGCTCTGGTACCGGGATCGTGGGAGCCAGACTGTACTATCCGGATGATACGATCCAGCATGCAGGGATCATCATCGGGATCGGCGGGATCGCCGGCAGCGTGTTTGTCGGCCAGAAGCGCACCCATACCGGATATATGCACCGGGAGGCGTTGCAGCAGGACTTGAGTGCTGTGACGGCTGCGTGTATGATGGTTCGCCGGTCACTTTTTGAGCAGCTGGGCGGCTTTACGGAGCAGCTGGCGGTGGCATTCAATGATGTAGATTTCTGTCTGCGTGCGCGGGAGCTTGGGTATCTTGTTGTGTACGATCCGTATGCGGAGCTGTACCATTATGAGTCAAAGTCGCGCGGCGCGGAGGATACACCGGAGAAGGTGCGCAGATTCCAGTCGGAAATCGAATATATGCGTACCCGATGGATTTCTGTGCTCAAAAACGGAGATCCTTATTATAACCGGAATCTCTCTTTGAAAAAGTGGAATTATTCTCTGAAGGGATAAGAGATCATGCAGATAGCAACAGTCGTCATACCGAATCTGAACGGTATGAAGTACCTGAAGGACTGTCTGGACTCGCTGCGGCAACAGACCCGGACGGATTTTTCGGTGATTCTGATCGACAACGGGTCAAAGGACGGCAGTGCGGATTATGTGGAGCAGAACTATCCGGAAGTGCGGGTTGAGCGCTTTTCGGAGAACCGCGGGTTTTGCGGTGCAGTCAATGCGGGGATCCACATGAGCGACACACGGTACGTGATTCTTTTGAATAATGATACGATCTGCGATGCGCAGTTTGTGGAGCAGCTTGTGGCGGCCATGGAAGCCAGTCCGGACTGCTTTGCGGGAAGTTCGCGTATGGTGCAGATGGCAGATCCGTCGAAGATGGACAATGGCGGAGACTTTTACTGTGCGCTCGGCTGGGCTTACACGCCGGCAAAAGGAAAGCCGGTGGAGCGCTATGCACGGGCGAGAGACATCTTTTCCGCGTGCGCGGGTGCGGCGATTTACCGCCGGGACGTTTTTGATAAGATCGGCGTGTTTGATGAAGTGCATTTTGCGTATTTGGAAGATGTGGATGTATCATGGCGGGCGAGGATTTATGGCCTGCGCAATTGTTATGTCCCGGCTGCAGTGGTCCGGCACGTCGGGAGTGCGACAAGTGGTTCGGTGTACAATGAATTCAAGGTGCGGCATGCATCGCGGAACAGCATTTATCTGATTTACAAAAATATGCCGCTTCTGCAGATTTTATTAAACCTGCCGTTTCTGATTCCGGGCTTTCTGATCAAGATGCTGTTTTTTGTGAAGAAGGGATATGGAAAGGAGTACATCACGGGGCTCGCGAAGGGCTTCGCGCTTTGTCGGAGAGACAGGAAGGTGCAGTTTTGCTGGGGACATCTTGGAAGTTACCTGCGGATACAGTGGGAGCTCTGGGTGAATGTCATCCGGCGTGCTGTGGACTTTTGACCGAGGTGAACGGCTTTGATTAAAGACAATCAAAAATATTTTAACCGGCTGCAGGTCGTGCTGGATGGATTGATGATCATTCTTTCCTACCTCCTTGCATGGTTTTTGATGCTGCGCAGCGTCGAGGGCAAGGAGATCGGTGTCCTCCCGCCGGAATTTTATATGATGGTACTGGTCGTACTCGTACCATTTTTTTTGCTGCTTTATTACGCATGTAATCTCTACACGCCCAAGCGCGTGCAGGGACGCAGGCTCGAGGGCAGCAACATTGTAAAGGCAAATATCATCGGCGGACTGACCCTGATGGCGGCGTACTTCTTTTTACAGCTGCCAAACGTATCCCGTCTGCAGATCGGATTATTCCTGCTTTTGAATGTGATTTTTCTGTTCGTAGAGCGGAATGTCGTAAGGATCATCCTGATGCGCTTCCGCAAGAGCGGGTTGAATTTAAAGCACATCATTTTAGTCGGATACAGCCGGGCGGCAGAGGAGTACATCGACCGCATCGTGCAGAATCCGCAGTGGGGCTATAAGGTCATGGGGATTCTCGATGACCGGGTTGCAGCAGGGACGGAGTACAAGGGTATCGGGGTACTCGGCGCGATCGATTCCTTAAGCGCGCTTCTGGAGGTCAATCATCCGGATGAGATCGCGATCACACTCGGTCTGTCTGAGTATTACAAGCTGGAGCGCATCGTCGCGATGTGCGAGAAGGCAGGTGTGCATACGAAATTTATTCCGGATTACAGCAAGATTATTCCGACGAAGCCATATACGGAGGATCTGCTCGGACTTGCGGTTATCAACATCCGTCATGTCCCGCTTTCAAACACGTTTAATATGATGGTAAAGCGTGCGATGGACATTGTCGGGAGCCTGATCTGTATCGTATTGTTTTCACCGGTCATGCTGATTACGGCAGTGCTGATCAAGCTGACGTCTCCGGGCCCGCTGATCTTTACACAGGAGCGGGTGGGACTGCACAACATCCCGTTCCGGATGTACAAGTTCCGGTCAATGGAGGTACAGACGCAGTCGGAGGAAAAGAAAGGCTGGACGGTCAAAAATGATCCGCGTGTCACACCGGTCGGAAGGTTTATCCGCAAGACGAGCATTGATGAGCTGCCACAGCTGTTCAATGTGCTCAAAGGAGATATGAGCCTGATCGGTCCGCGTCCGGAGCGCCCGCAGTTCGTGGAGAAGTTCCGGGAGGAGATTCCGCGGTACATGGTCAAGCATCAGGTGCGTCCGGGGATGACCGGATGGGCACAGGTGAACGGTTACCGGGGAAATACATCGATCCGGAAGCGTATCGACTGCGATCTCTACTATATAGAGAACTGGACGGTGGGGCTGGACATTAAGATCCTGTTTCTCACCGTGTTCAAGGGATTTGTAAATAAAAATGCATATTAGTATCATCGCTGTATGGAAGAAAGGGGAGCATATATGGAAGAGAAGAGAAACCGCACGTCCAGAGATACCGAACGTGTGAGAACGCGCGCCGGATCGGAGCAGGCACACCGGCAGCCGGGCGGTGCACAGCGGGAAGGAGCATATCGCGAGGATGCACGTCGCCGTTACCGGAATCCGGAGGAAGAAGGGTACTACGGAAACGGACAGGGCCAGCAGCAGTACCGTCAGGGGCAGGGAGGCTACTACCAGAATGGTCCGCAGCAGGGGTATTATCAGGAAGGCCCGCAGGGTGGCTACTATCAGAACGGTCCGCAGCAGGGGTATTATCAGGAAGGTCCGCAGCAGGGCTACTACCAGGACGGCGGGCAGAGCTATTATCAGAGTCAGGGCAACCCGAACATGTATCAGGGACAGGGCTACTATCAGGAGCCGGATCCGCGGACCCGTGGCCGTAAGAAAAAGAAGAAAAAGCACAGAAAACTGATCTTTGCGCTGGAACTGGTTCTGCTGCTCGTGGTGGCACTTGGGCTGTTTGCATTTGCACAGCTGAGCCGTGTCGGACGTGTGAACCTGAAAGACATCGTGATCAACAGTGGCATTGCAAAGAGCGGTTACCGCAACATTGCGCTGTTCGGCGTGGATTCCCGTGAGGGCGATCTGGACAGCGGAACGAACAGTGATACGATCATGGTCTGCAGCATCAATAATAAGTCCGGCGAGATTAAGCTCGTCTCCGTCTACCGTGACACGTATCTGGATGTCAATGACGGACATTATTCCAAAGCAAACTCCGCCTATGCAGGCGGTGGCCCGGAGCGCGCGGTCAATATGCTGAATAAGAATCTGGATCTGGACATCACTGATTTTGTGACGGTTGACTTTAATGCCGTAATCAAGGCGGTCGATCTGCTCGGCGGTATCGACATCGACCTGACCGATGAGGAAGTAAAATGGCTGAACGCCTATCTGGTCGAGACATCTCAGGTCACCGGCGTCTCTTATGAAAATGTGGCATCCTCCGGGACACAGCATCTCTCCGGTATTCAGGCGATGGCCTACTGCCGGATCCGCTATACCGAGGGATGGGATTACAAGCGTACCGAGCGGCAGAGACTGGTACTGGAGAAAATCTTCGCGGCGGCGCAGGCACAGGGAGTGACCGGTCTGGCAGGACTGATCAATACGATGATCCCATATATCAAGACGAGCCTGAGCAATACGGAAATGCTTGCACTCGCGGCCAATATCGGAAAATACAGCATCACAGATACGCAGGGATTCCCGTATGATAAGCAGGCGGCGGATGTAGATGCCGGGGACTGCGTCGTTCCGGTCAACCTCGCCTCCAATGTCTCACAGCTGCACAGCTATCTGTTTGGCGAATCGAGCTATACGCCGTCGGATACAGTTCAGCAGATCAGCAATCAGATCATCAACAATACAGGGATCCAGTAATCGGAGGAACCGATGAAACACGAAGAAATCGATGTGATCATCCCGGTCTACCGGCCGGATGAGAAGCTGCACCGTCTGCTGCTAAGCCTGGAGCGGCAGACGGTAAAGCCGTCCCGGATTCTGCTTGTGAATACGGAGCGGGAACTTTTTGATGATGCCTGTCTGGCAGGCACGGAACATGTGGAGGTCTTCCACATCCGGAAAAGTGAATTTGACCATGGCGGAACGCGGCACATGGCGGCAGAAATGCTGCAGGGCGCGTTTTTGCTGTTTCTTACGCAGGATGCAGTTCCGGCAGACGACCGTCTGATCGA
Source organism: Lachnospiraceae bacterium (assembly GCA_029006155.1). Lineage (GTDB taxonomy): Bacteria > Bacillota > Clostridia > Lachnospirales > Lachnospiraceae > Choladousia. Next base: position 8,061 of record JAQXGF010000013.1, on the reverse strand, counting down.
GCGGCTGTATGAGGCATTTGATACGGGAAACGGGGCGGAGCGACAGTATCCGGTGGCAGCGGCGTATGCCAGACAGCTTCCGATGCCGGACTGCCATGTGATCGAGCGCTATACGAGAAGCTTTAATTATGGGGAGAAGAGCCGCATAAAGACGGCGGATGATCTGCCGGAGCTTGGGATCAAGACGTTTTTCTGTTCAAATGTGTGCGCGATGTACCGCAGAAGCACCTATGAGGCGCTCGGCGGATTCGTGCGGCATACGATTTTTAATGAGGATATGATTTTTGCCGGAAAGCTGATTCAGCATGGGTATGCCATCGCGTACTGTGCAGAGGCGAAGGTGTATCACTCTCATAATTACAGCGGACTGCAGCAGTTTCACCGGAATTTTGACCTTGGCGTATCGCAGGCAGAGCACCCGGAGATTTTTCAGATGGCACGCTCGGAAAGCGAGGGTATCCGGATGGTAAAGCAGACCGCGTCCTACCTTTGCCACAGCAAAAAGGCGTATCTTCTGCCGAAGCTGATCTGGCAGAGTGGCTGGAAATATCTGGGCTATCAGATGGGAAAACGCTATCAGAAGCTGCCGGGCTGGCTGATACGCCGCTGCACGATGAGTCCGGGGTACTGGGAGCAGCAAAACGGGGCAGGTAATCAGTAGCCCCGCAGCGAACCTTGCAGGGATGAGCTCCATTCCTGTGGAGATAAGACAGAGGGATAAAAAGATGGATGAAAATAAAAAAGAGAACAGCAACGTCGAAGAGACGAAGAAGGACTACGAGCGCTACTGCTCACTTTGCCGCAGGCCGGAGAGCGTGGCCGGGCAGCTGATCGAGATACCGGGGGGCTTTCGTGTGTGCCCGGACTGCATGCAGAAAAGTTTTCAGGCGGTGCAGGGACTGGGATTCCCGCTTGGGCAGATCAATAACATGAGCATGGATGATTTTATGAAGCTGATTGGAAATCTGGAACATGCAGGGGTATCCGTGGAAGTACATCCGGTCGTGGAGAACGGCGGAGGGGAAGCTGTGGATGCGGCAGAGAAAGATCCGGAAAACGCAGCGGAAGAACCAGAAGAGGCATCCGAAGAGGAACAGCCGAAAAAATCCGGTGGGCGCATTCCGAATATCAGCATGATTAATCTGGGCGATCTGTTTGGCGGCATGATGCCGAACCAGCAGCAGGTCAAAAAGAAAAAGCACAAAGAGGGCGAGCCGAAAAAGGCATTTGACATCCGCTCCATTCCGGCGCCGCACAAGATCAAAGCGAAGCTGGACGATTATGTGATTGGACAGGAGCATGCGAAGAAGGTCATTTCCGTGGCTGTCTACAACCATTACAAGCGGATCGGCGCAGATACCTCAGATGGTGTGGAGATCGAAAAGTCCAATATGCTGATGCTCGGGCCGACCGGAAGCGGAAAGACGTATCTGGTAAAGACGCTGGCAAGGCTTCTGGACGTGCCGCTTGCGATCGCAGATGCGACCTCGCTTACGGAGGCAGGCTATATCGGAGACGACATCGAGAGTGTGATCTCCAGACTGCTCGCAGCGGCGGACAATGATGTGGACCGCGCGGAGACGGGCATCGTCTTTATCGACGAGATCGACATGATCGCAAAGAAGAAAAATGCGAGCCAGCGGGATGTGAGCGGAGAGTCGGTACAGCAGGGAATGCTCAAGCTGCTTGAGGGCAGCGAGGTCGAAGTGCCGGTCGGAGCGACGAATAAAAATGCGATGGTACCGATGACGACGGTCAATACGAAAAATATTCTGTTTATCTGTGGCGGTGCATTTCCGGGTCTGGAAGACATCATCAAGGAGCGGCTGAACCGTCAGGCATCGATCGGTTTCCTTGCAGATCTGAAGGACAAATATGACAACGATCCGGATCTGCTCTCGAAGGTGACAGTCGATGATATCCGCGCCTACGGCATGATTCCGGAGTTTATCGGACGTCTGCCGGTCATCTTTACGTTAAAAGGACTGACCAAAGAGTCTCTGGTGAAGATTTTAAAGGAACCGAAAAATGCGATCATCCGGCAGTATCAGAAGCTGCTCGCGATGGACGAGGTCGAGCTGACGTTTGACGACGAAGCGCTGGAGGCGATCGCGGAGCTTGCGCTGAAGAAAAAGACCGGTGCCCGTGCCCTGCGTGCGATTATCGAAGAATTTATGCTCGACATCATGTATGAGATCCCGAAGGATGACAACATTGGGAAGGTGCGGATCACACGCGCCTACATCGAACACACCGGCGGGCCGGAGATTTCTTTGCGTGGAGCGGAGGCACTTCTGCCGGAAGGCATTGACAGTGTTTGACAAAAATGTTATGTTAGGGTGTAAATGTGTAATGATAGAGAATGAGGAGAGAGTGCATTCATGAATGAAGTACAGGAGCAGTTTTTAAAAACTCTGGAAAATCTGAAAGCGTTGGCAAAGACGAAAAAGAACACATTGGAATACGATGAGATTCTGAATGCGTTCAACGGGATGGAGCTGACAGATGCAAAGATCGATATGGTTCTGGAGTATCTGGAAAAGAATCATGTAGATATTCTGCAGGGCAAATCCCCGGAGGACATGCCGGACGATATGCTTCTGGAATCCGAGGAGGATATTCTGCTGTCGGATAATGAGGAAATCGAGCTGATCAACGATGTAGACATACTGGAAGGCGTCAGCACCGAGGATCCGGTCAGAATGTACCTGAAAGAGATTGGTAATGTACCGCTGTTATCTGGTGATGAAGAGGTAGAGCTGGCAAAGCGGGTAGAGCAGGGCGATGAAGAAGCCAAGAAAAAGTTGACCGAAGCGAACCTCAGACTGGTGGTCAGCATTGCCAAGAAGTATGTAGGAAGAGGTATGCCGTTTCTGGATCTGATCCAGGAGGGCAACATGGGCCTGATGAAGGCTGTGGACAAGTTTGACTATACAAAGGGCTATAAGTTCAGTACATATGCGACCTGGTGGATCCGTCAGGCGATCACGCGCGGCATCGCAGATACGGGCCGGACGATCCGGGTACCGGTGCATATGGTAGAGACGATCAATAAGACGCTTCGGATGACGCGTACACTGCTGCAGGAGCTTGGCCGCGAACCGACCCCGGAAGAGGTAGCTGCACGGCTGAATGTCCCGGTGAGCCGCGTCCGTGAGGTGCTGAAGATCTCCCGCGATCCGGTATCATTGGATACACCGATCGGTGAGGAGGATGATTCCCATCTGGGCGATTTCATCGAGGATGATACCGCATTATCCCCGTCAGATTCCGCGGCATTCTCAATGCTGCGTGAGGAATTAAGCGCTGCATTGGAGTCACTGACCGACCGGGAGCGTCAGGTCATCCAGCTGCGTTTCGGACTGATCGATGGAAGAGCGCGCACACTGGAGGAAGTCGGCAAGGAGTTCAACGTCACGCGAGAGCGTATCCGTCAGATCGAGGCGAAGGCGCTGCGCAAGCTCCGCCACCCGTCCCGCAGCAAGCGCCTGAAGGACTTCTTGAACTAACCAGTTTGAGTTTAACAGTTTCGAGCAGCAGCAAACGGGGTGCTGAGTCCCAGTGGGACTCGTTTAGCACCGACCGGAGTGGAGCGTAGATCTGTGGCCTGCAGCTCGAAACGTCCACATGATACAACTTATATAAACACACAGGAGGACACAAACATGAATATCGAGAGCTTGAGAAAAGATATGGTAGCAGCCATGAAGGCAAAGGACAAGCCGAGAAAGGAAGCGATTTCCTCTCTGGTTTCCGCAGTCAAGAAAGCAGCCATTGATGCAGGCTGCCGGGAGGACATTCCGGAAGATATGGTAGACCGTGTCATCTTAAAGGAACTGAAGACTGTAAAGGAGCAGATCGACACCTGCCCGGAGAGCCGTACGGATCTGAAGGAAGAGTATCAGTTCCGCTATGATGTGATTTCCGAGTATGCACCGAAGCTGCTCTCGGCAGAAGAGGTAAAGGCGATCCTCACAGAAAAATTCGCCGATGTACTGGCGACGAAGAATAAAGGGATGATTATGAAGACTGTCATGGGCGAGCTCAAGGGCAAGGCCGACGGAAAGGTGATCAACCAGGTTGTCGCAGAACTCTGCAAATAAATACAGGATAAAAAACAGTCATTCAAGATCCGCCGGTGGCTTACAGGGGATTGCGATGGCTGTTTTCCGTCCTGCCGAATTTGCACATGGGATACCCGGAGGCAGATTTGCAGGAGGATAAAAGGAAAAGAGAAGAGGAAAAACTGATGATAGCAGAAAAAATGAAGCCATATTTGAAAAATAATTCCGCCATCCGTATGATGTTTGAGGAGGGAAAGCGCCTTGCAGCCCAGTACGGGCCGGAGAACGTCTATGATTTCAGCCTTGGCAATCCGAATGTCCCGGCACCGGCAAAGCTGAAGGACGCGATTGTAGATATTTTAAATGAGGTCGATCCGGTCGTCGTGCATGGCTATATGAGCAATGCCGGCTTCCCGGAGGTGCGTAAGGCGATCGCAGACAATCTGAATGCGCGCTATGGCACCGCCTTTACGGAGAACAATCTGATCATGACAGTCGGGGCGGGAAGTGCATTAAACGTATGCTTAAAGACGCTCGTGAATCCGGGGGAAGAGGTCATCGTATTTGCACCTTATTTTCTGGAGTATGGAGCATATGTCCGCAACTATGACGGCGTGCTCGTTGAAGTGGCACCGGACACGGAGACCTTTCAGCTGAATCTGGCGGATTTTAAAGAAAAGCTCAGCGAAAAAACCAAAGCGGTCATCATTAACAATCCGCACAATCCGACCGGAGTCGTATACAATGAGGAGACGATTCGGGCGCTGGCGGAGATTTTAAAGGAAAAGCAGGAAGCGTACGGCCATGCGATTTATCTGCTCTCTGACGAGCCGTACCGGGAGCTGGCCTTTGATGGAGCGACTGTTCCGTTTGTGACGAAATATTATGACAATACGATGGTTGTCTATTCCTATAGTAAGTCCCTTTCCCTTCCGGGTGAGCGAATCGGCTATGTCGTCATCCCGGATGAGGTGGAGGACAGTGCCGATACGATTGCGGCGGCGACGATCGCGAACCGCATCAGCGGCTGTGTCAATGCACCATCCCTGATCCAGCTTGCCGTGGCGCGCTGCGTGGATGCAGAAGTGGATCTGGGATACTATGACCGCAACCGCCGGACCTTATACGAAGGGCTGACGAAGCTCGGATTTACCTGTGTGAAGCCGGAAGGTGCCTTTTATCTGTGGCTGAAGTCTCCGGAAGAAGACGAGCGGCAGTTCGTGGAGAAGGCAAAGAAGTACAATATTCTGATGGTACCGGGCCGGTCTTTTGCATGCCCGGGGTATGTGCGTCTGGCTTATTGTGTCTCTTATGAAAAGATCGTAAAAGCGCTGCCGGAGTTTGCCAAGCTCGCAAAGGAGTATGCGTAGGAAAGGAAGAATCACGGAGGATTTAGAGTTATCATGAAAATAATTATCGTAGGACTCGGCAAGGTGGGACAGACCCTGGCCTCCGAGCTGAGTAAGGAAGATAATGATATTACGGTCATTGACAACCGGGAGAGTGTGGTGCAGGATTTTGCGAGCCAGTATGACATTATGGGGGTCATCGGAAATGGTTCGAGCTACTCGACACAGATGGAAGCCGGGATCGAGGCGGCAGACCTCCTCATTGCAGTCACCGGCTCGGATGAGCTGAATTTACTGTGCTGTCTGATCGCAAAGAAGGCCGGCAACTGCCACACGATCGCGCGTGTGCGCACACCGGAGTACAGCTCCGAGCTAAATTTTATCAAAGAGGAGCTGGGCCTTGCGATGGTGATCAATCCGGAGCTGGCGGCAGCCGATGAGATTGCGCGCGTATTGAAATTCCCGTCAGCCATTGATGTGGATACGTTCAGCAAGAGCCGTGTGGATCTGCTGAAGTTCCGCGTGCTGGAGCATTCGGTGCTCGACGAGATGAGGATCTAAGATATTACGTCCAAGACAAAGGGCAATATCCTGATCTGTGCCGTGGAGCGCGGAGAGCAGCTGATTATCCCGAACGGTGATACGGTCTTAAAGGCGCGTGACCGCATCTCGATTGTAGGCGCATCTGCGGAGGCAAACGATTTCTTCCGTCAGGTCGGTATCGTGACCAACCAGGTGAAAAATATTATGATCGCAGGCGGTGGTACGATCGCCTACTATCTGGCGAAGATGCTGATCGCATCCGTGATCCGTGTCAAGATCATGGAAAAAGATATGAAGCGGTGCGAGACGCTCTGTGAGCTTCTGCCGCGCGCGACGGTCGTCTATGGAGACGGGACCGACCGGGATCTGCTCAAAGAAGAGGGGCTGGAGAAGTACGAGAGCTTTGCAGCGCTGACCAATATCGATGAAGAGAATATCATGCTTTCTCTTTATGCGAAAAAGGTAGGCAATGCCAAGGTGATTACGAAAATTAACCGGATCACATTCGATGAGGTCATAGCAGATCTGGATCTGGATACGGTGATTCATCCGAAGGACATCACATCGGAGCTGATTATCCGGTATGTGCGCTCTATGAAAAATTCCCTCGGCAGTAATGTAGAGACACTGCATAAGATTATCAATAATAAAGCCGAAGCGCTGGAGTTTATCATACGGGAAAATTCCAGGGTGACGGATATTCCATTGCAGGAACTTCCGATCAAGAAAGGAATTCTGGTGGCAAGCATGAACCGGGAAGGAAAGATCATCATTCCGAGAGGTATGGATATGATGAAGAAAGGCGATACGGTTGTCGTTATTACACAGCTGGCAGGGCTGAATGATATTGATGACATTCTCGCAAGGTAGGTACGGACATGAATTATAGCATGATATTATATGTGATCGGATGGGTGCTGAATTTTGAGGCGGCCTTTATGGTTCCGGCCTGTGTGACCGGACTGATCTACGGAGAGCGTGAGACATCCGCCCTTGCGGTTGTTGTACTGATCTGTCTGGCTGTTGGCCTTCTGATTACAAAGAAAAAGCCGAAGAACATGTCGATGTACGCAAAAGAAGGCTTTGTGACGGTCGCGCTCTGCTGGGTCATTTTGAGCGCACTTGGCGCACTTCCGTTTGTGATTTCCCGCGCGATTCCGTCCTACATCGACGCACTGTTTGAAGTCGTCTCCGGATTTACCACGACCGGTTCGAGTATTCTGACTGAGGTCGAGCATATGCCACACTGTCTGCTGTTCTGGCGCAGCTTTACGCACTGGATCGGCGGTATGGGTGTGCTGTTATTTGTGATGGCGGTGCTTCAGCTTGCGGGCGTCACAAATATGTATATGATTAAGGCAGAGAGCCCGGGACCGTCGGTCGGCAAGCTCGTACCGCGGGTAAAAAGTACGGCGGTACGGCTCTATGGCATGTATGTGGGGCTGAGCCTGTTGCAGCTGATTTTTCTGCTGATCGGACGGATGCCGCTCTTTGACGCGATCACGACGATGTTTGGAACAGCCGGTACCGGAGGTTTTGGCATCCGGAATGACAGCCTGGCTGGCTATTCGCCCTATCTGCAGTGGGTTGTTACGATTTTTATGATCCTGTTCGGTGTCAATTTCAATGTCTATTATCTGATTTTGAAAAAGCGCCTGAAATCTGCTGCTTCCTCTACAGAGGTACGTGTTTACTTTATCGTTATTCTGACGGCGATTCTTTTGATTACCGTCAATATTTCCGGTCTGTTTCCGGATATCTGGACAGCGCTGCGCCATGCGGCTTTTCAGGTCGGTTCGATCGTCACGACGACCGGTTTTGCTACGGCTGATTTCAATTTGTGGCCGTCCTTTTCTCAGTCGATTCTGGTGCTGCTCATGTTCATCGGAGCCTGTGCCGGGAGTACGGGAGGCGGCATCAAGGTGTCACGTGTGGTCATACTGTTCAAGTCGGTACAGAAAGAACTGGATGTCATCGTGCATCCGCATAATGTAAAGAAGCTGAAAATGGACGGAAGGGTGGTGGAACACTCGGTTGTGCGTTCCATCAATGTCTTTATCGCGTCATATCTGATGGTATTTGCATTTTCCGTGCTGCTGATCTCG
>JAQXGF010000012.1 GCA_029006155.1 Lachnospiraceae bacterium | reverse complement strand
AATGGGCTGGAAAAACAGTCGGCGAACTGGATATCCGAAAACGCTACAACATCAACATTCTGGCAGTAAAAAATGGGGGAGAATTCAATATTGCAATTTCTCCGGATACATATTTTACAGAGAATAATAAATTACTGGTGTTAGGAGAATACAGAGCTCTTCAGAAGTGTTTCCGCATATAGTTCATTTATTATGAAGAAAAAAGATTTTTGACCATAATACAGTCGCATGATATAATTGCAAAAACGGCAGAAAAAGGTGGCAGGCAGGATGAGTCTGAGAATGGAAGAGGATCATAAAAAAACAGATGAGCATATCCTTGTTTGTCTGTCCGCAGCTCCCTCTAATCAGAAAATAGTAGATACGGCGGCGAAAATGGCAAATGCGCTGCAGGCACGTTTTACAGCTCTGTATGTGCAGACTGGTACAAAATCAGAAGCCTTAGATAAAGAAAAGCTGGAAGAACATATCCGGTATGCAGAAATGCTTGGAGCAGAAATCGTGATGACTCACGGGGAAAACATACCGGTACAGATCGCAGAGTATGCCAGGCTGTCCAATGTCACCAAAATTGTGATCGGACAAAGTAATGCCAGACGAAATCATTTTTTCAGCAAGTCAACACTGACGGAAAAGCTGATTGAAATTGTACCGGATATCGATATCCATATTATTTCGGACGCGGTAAAAACCAGGAGTTATCAGAAATGGCCATTTACATGGTATGTAGAAAAACCGTCTGTAAAAGATTATTTTCTGACCGTTTTTATATTTGTAGTATGTACGTTCATTGGCCTGCTGTTTCAGAAGCTGAATTTTACGGATACGAATATTGTAACGATATACATTCTGGGAGTTCTGGTTACTTCAATTGTGACAGATGGTTATCTTTGCAGTGTAGCCGTTTCATTCTTAAGTGTCGTTTTATTTTGTTTTTTTCTGACAGAACCAAGGATGTCTTTTCAGACATATGCGGTAGGTTATCCGGTGACCTTTCTCATCATGCTTATTTCATCCGTACTTACGGGAGCACTTGCGGCAAAACTGAAGACACATGCAAAGCTGTCCGCACAGCTTGCTTTTCGTACACAGGTGCTATTTGATACAGACCGTCTGATGCAAAAGGCCAAAGGAGAAACGGAGATCCTTGATGTTACCTGTACACAGTTGATCCGCTTGCTAAACCGTAATATTACAGCCTATGTTGTGGAAAACGGAACTTTATCGGGCGGAAAACTTTTCTCCGGAGAAAAAGAAGGCACGGAAGATTTTTTAATACCAGAAGAACAGCAGATTGCCAGATGGGTCTATGAAAACAGACAGCGTGCCGGTGCATCCACGCAACATTTTCCACAGGCTAAATGTCTATATCTGGCAATCCGAAGCGGGAATAATGTTTACGGTGTAATTGGGATACCACTGCAAAAAGAAACGCTGGATTCTTTTGAATACAGTATCCTGCTGTCTGTAATAAATGAATGTGCACTTGCCATGGAGAACGCGCAAAATGCCATGGAAAAAGAGAAAAATGCGGTTTTGGCTAAAAATGAGCAGTTGCGGGCAGATCTTCTTCGGGCAATCTCCCATGATCTTCGAACTCCTCTTTGCTCTATTTCCGGCAATGCAGATATGCTGCTTTGCAACAGTGACCGCCTGGATGAAGCGACAAAGCATCAGATTTACACCGACATCTATGACGATTCTGAATGGCTGATCGGAGTAGTGGAGAATCTGCTTTCTATTACCAGGCTGAATGACGGAAGATTGAAATTTAAATTTACAGATCAGCTTTTAGATGAGGTGATTGCAGAGTCGCTGCGACATATCAGCCGGAAACATGATGATTATAAAATTGTGGCAGACTGTGAAGAACTTGTTCTTGTACGTATGGATGTACGTCTTATTATACAGGTTCTGGTAAATTTAATTGACAACGCGATAAAATATACGCCGCCAGGTTCTGTCATCTGCATTCGGGGAATTAAAACAGATGGGAAAGCACAGATAAGTGTGGAAGATGACGGCCCTGGAATTCCGGAAGACATGAAACCGCATATTTTTGAGATGTTTTATACAGGGAAAACGACGGTTGCAGACAGTCACCGGAGTCTGGGGCTTGGTCTGGCACTTTGTCATTCTATTATAGAAGCACATAACGGAACCCTGACTCTGACTGACCATGCTCCCCATGGGTGCAATTTTACTTTTACTTTACCCTTAAGCGAGGTGACATTAAATGAATAAGACATTAATCCTGGTGGTTGAAGATGACAGGCCCATACGTAACCTGATCATTACTACATTAAAAACACATGACTATAAATATCTGGCGGCAGAAAACGGAGCTTCTGCCATTTTGGAGGCTTCGTCCCATAATCCGGATATCGTTCTTCTGGATCTGGGGCTCCCTGATTTGGAAGGAGTAGAGGTAATAAAGAAAATTCGGACCTGGTCGAACATGCCGATTATTGTGATCAGTGCCAGAAGTGAGGATGCGGATAAAATAGAAGCACTGGATGCAGGGGCGGATGACTATATTACAAAACCGTTTTCCGTAGAGGAATTACTTGCACGTATCCGTGTCACCCAAAGGAGGCTTGCCATAACACAGACCGGAGATCAGCTGGAAACCTCTGTTTTTGAAAATGGTGAATTAAAGATAGATTATACGGCTGGCTGCACCTATCTGAAAGGAGAGGAACTACATCTGACTCCCATCGAGTATAAGCTGCTCTGCCTTTTATCCCGCAATGTGGGAAAGGTATTGACACATACCTATATTACTCAGCAGATTTGGGGACGATGTTCAGAAAATGATATTGCTTCTCTGAGGGTCTTTATGGCAACACTGCGGAAAAAACTGGAACCGGAGAAAAATGGGGTGCAATATATCCAGACGCATATTGGGATTGGATATCGTATGCTTAGAATTGAGAAAACCGAGCAGGAGGCTAACAGCTAAGGGGCAGTCTTTGACGACATGATGCAAAACTGTCTCATTCAGATAAATTTATTCCCCGCAATGAGGATTTGCTCGAAATATATGAATTTTCATATTGACAGGAAACGGTTAAGAAGTTAAAATAACAATGTTATCAGATAACATTGTTATTTTAACCAGATCAAGCAAGTCCACTGATTCAATTGGACAAAAGGAAGCGTAGATAACTATCCATCTAATATGAATGAATAGACATTTATCTTGCTACTTTGCCCGGAGGGAAGGAAGGAGGGAAGGATGCGTCCGCTTAACGATGCACTTGCCACTCAGATTTTGGAGGCCGGCAAGGCAGAATTTTTTGAAAAAGGCTTCCAGAAGGCATCCGTGCGCTCCATCGCTGCTGCGGTCGGCGTGACGACCGGTGCGCTTTACCGGTACTATGCAAATAAAGAAGCCCTGTTTGAGGCGCTGGTGCAGGAGCCGGCAGAGGCGTTTTACCGCCGCTACCGGGATTACAGCGAGGCGTATTCCGAGCGGGAGTTGGAGGGACAGCTCGACGGACTGGACGAGGTGGCAACGGATGAAATGGGGCGTATGATGGCTTATATCTATGCGCACTATGATGCATTTAAGCTCATCGCATGCTGTGCGGAAGGTACCCGATACGCGGATTACAGGGAACGGCTCATTGAGGTCGAGACGAAGTCCAGCATCGCTCTGGTACGGCTGATGCAAAAGGAGCGGCAGGCGTGTACGGATATCGATGAGCAAATGGTGCACATCATTGCCAGCATTTACTTCACCGGAATCTTTGAGGTCATCGCCCACGATTCCGATCAGGACATTGCCATGCGCCATATCGGCGTGCTGCGGGATTTCTATACCGCTGGCTGGTACAAAATTTTAGGGATCGTCTGATCCTTAAATTTTTACCAGTGAGTTAGAAGATGCTAATAACAGTTATAAAATGCACACTAAAATTTGAAAATATAAGGAGGGATTCAACATGGAAAAACAAAGCCCTGTTCAGCGGATCTGGGAATTGGGCAAGGAGGAACACGGCCGGCTTATCACTGCGGTGATTCTGGCTGTGATCGGTGTGGCAGCCGGGATGCTTCCGTATTTTGCAGCGGCGAAGATGATCGTCCTGCTGCTCGGCGGTGAGCACACGATGTCGGGCTACATGCTCTGGCTGGCGGTAGCGCTTGTCGGATATCTGATCCGCACGATACTCTACAACTGCGCATTGTCGATTTCGCATAAGGCGACCTTTCAGGTATTGAAAACAATCCGCCAGCTGATACTGGAAAAGCTGCCGAAACTGCCGCTCGGTACGGTGATGGATATGTCCAGCGGAAAGCTGAAGCAGACGATCGTCGATCAGGTAGACAGTATGGAGACGACACTGGCGCATCTCTTCCCGGAGATGACCGCAAACATCACGGCCCCGGTTCTGACGATCCTTTACCTGTTCCTTCTGGACTGGCGGCTGGCTCTGCTCTCGCTCGTCGTATTTCCGGTGGCATTTTTCTTTATGATGATGGTCATGGGCGGATATGAAAAAGACTATGAAGGGGCCGTACAGGCCACGAATGAGATGAGCGGCACGATGATCGAGTACATAAACGGTATCGAAGTCATCAAAGCATTCAATCAGGGAAAAGCATCCTATGCAAAGCTGACCGATAAGGTGCGGGCCAATGCGCAGTATTATTATGACTGGATGCGCCGCAGCCAGCTCGGCATGTCGATGGCCTATGCGTTTTTCCCGGCGCAGATGCTGACCATACTGCCCATCGGCTGGATCTTTTATCTGCATGGGACGCTCTCGGTCGAGACGTTTATTACCGTCATCATTTTATCGCTTGGCATGGCAGCCCCGATCGTTGCGGCATTTAATTTCGTCGATACCCTGGCGCAGGTCGGTACGACGGTCGCGGAGGTCGATGAGATTCTGAAGGCGGAGGAGCAGGCACATGCCACGGCTCCGGTCGAGTTCTCCAACCACGATATGGAGCTGAAAAACGTATCCTTTGGCTATCACGCGGATCAGGAGATCCTGCACGGCGTCAGCCTGCATATCCCGCAAAACAGCATGACCGCACTTGTCGGCCCGTCCGGCAGCGGCAAATCGACGATCGCCAAGCTGCTTGCCGGATTCTGGGATGTGAAGAGCGGAGTGATCACGATGGGTGGCCACGACCTGAAGGATATTCCATTGTCTCAGCTCTATGAGCAGGTCGCCTTTGTCTCACAGGACAATTACCTGTTTGACGATACAGTGCGCGAAAATATCCGCATGGGACGCCGGACGGCGACGGACGCAGAGGTGGAGGCAGCCGCACATGCCGCAGGCTGTGACAGCTTTATCCACGGACTGGAAAAAGGCTTTGATACAATGGTCGGCGGAGGCGGCGCGCATCTCTCCGGCGGAGAACGGCAGCGGATCGCGATCGCACGGGCGATGCTGAAGCATGCACCGGTCATCGTACTCGATGAGGCGACGGCGTACATCGACCCGGAAAATGAAGCGGTGATTCAGCGTGCAGTGGCAAAGCTGGTAGAAAATAAGACGGTAATCGTCATCGCACACCGGCTCTCCACGATCACAGATGCAGACAACATTGTCGTTGTAAAAGACGGGCAGATCACGGCACAGGGAAAGCAGGAAGAGCTGCTCGCACATTGCGCACTTTACCGTGACATGTGGCAGGCCCACATAGGGACAAAGGAGGGTGAGACGGTATGATCGGGACCTTTCAGAAAATCTGGCAGTTTGCCGGAGCGGAAAAGAAACATATTAATACATCCGTCTGGATCAGTTTTGTAAACGCGATCCTGCAGATGTTTCAGATCGTGGCGATTTATCTCGTCGTGCTGGCACTGACCAATGGGGAGCATTCCGCCAGGACCGCATGGATGGCGCTGGTCTGCGAGCTGATCAGTATTTTCGGCGGTGCGGTAGCTTCCAGTCATTCCAAACTGTATCAGACGCATGCAGGATATTTCATGGCGGCAGACCGGCGTATTTCGATTGCGAACCGGATGAAGAGCGTGCCGATGGGATTTTTCAACGAGAACAGCCTCGGCCAGGTATCCGGTGTCTGCACCACCGTCGTCAGCACGATTGAGTCGCTTGTGCCGATGGTACTGGTCAATATCTTGAGCGGGCTGATCACGACGGTTGTATTTATTGCACTGATCCTGCTCTTTGACTGGCGCATCGGACTGATCGCACTTATTGGCATCGCGTTGTATCTTCTGGTCGTCTCCGCGATGGAGAAAAAGTCGGCCGTGATCGCAGATGATACGCAGAGGTCGCAGACCGATCTCATTGAGGCGGTATTGGAGACGGTGCAGGGCATGAGCGTAGTCAAATCATTCAATCTGACCGGAAAAGGCGATAAAAAGCTGCAGAACGCACTGGAATACAGCCGAAAGAGCAATCTGGCAGTGGAGCAGCTCATGACACCGTATACCACCTTGCAGGAAGCTGTTTTACAGATTGCAGGTGTCGGGATGATGTTTGCAGCGATCAGCCTCTGGAGTAAAGGAACGATGTCGCTTCCCAATGCGCTGATGACGCTGATTATGTCCTTTCTCGTATTTAATCAGGTAAAGCTCTTTGGCATGGGCGTCGCGATGCTGCGGATGACCGCTGCTGCGATCGACCGGACGGTGGAGACGGAGCAGATGCCGCAGATGGATGAAACTGGCAAGGTGATCGTCCCGAAGAGCCACGACATTGTATTTGACCATGTGAACTTTTCTTACGAGAAAAAGCCGATTCTGCAGGATATCAGCGTGACCCTTCCGTCTCAGACGACGACGGCCATCATCGGCCCGTCCGGAAGCGGCAAAACGACTTTCTGTAATCTGGTAGCGCGGTTCTGGGATACAGATAGTGGAAGCGTGCGCATTGGTGGCGTGGATGTAAAAGATTACACACTCGAATCTTTGATGGATCAGATCAGCATGGTATTCCAGAATGTCTATTTATTCGCTGATACGATTGAGAATAATATTAAATTCGGCTGCCCGCATGCGACGCATGCACAGGTCGTGGAGGCGGCAAAAAAGGCATGCTGTGATGATTTTATCGAGGCATTACCAGATGGGTATGATACGGTGATCGGTGAGGGCGGCGCATCCCTGTCGGGTGGCGAAAAGCAGCGCATCTCGATCGCACGCGCAATGCTGAAGGATGCGCCGATCATTATTTTAGATAGGCGACCGCTAACGTCGACCCGGAGAACGAGGATCGGCTGCAGAAAGCGATCGAAGAGCTGACGAAGGACAAGACCATCCTTATGATTGCCCACCGCCTGAAGACCGTGCGCAGTGCTGATCAGATTCTCGTACTGGATCAAGGCCGGATCGTCCAGAAGGGCCGCCATGAAGAGCTGATTCAGCAGCCGGGCATCTATGCTGACTTTGTCGGAGGACGAAAAGAGACGGAAAGGTGGAAGTTGAAAGGATGAATATCATGGAACATACACAGATCATACGTGACGTCCAGCAGAGCCTCCTTGCCATGCAGGATCTTTCCTACCGGGACTTTCAGGCGAAGCTGATGCCGACGGTCGACAAAGAGACCGTGATCGGGGTACGTACTCCGCAGCTTCGCTCTTTTGCAAAGACATTTGGAAAGACGGCAGAGGCAAAGGAGTTTCTTACGCAACTGCCCCACACCTACTACGAGGAGAATAACCTGCATGGTATGCTGCTTGGGCAGATACGCGACTACCCGGAAGCCATAGACGCGCTCGACCGTTTTCTGCCGTTCGTCGATAACTGGGCGACCTGTGATCTGCTCGTGTTACCGGTGCTCGGAAAGCATCTGGATCAGCTGCTCCCGGAGATCGACCGATGGATGGCTTCCGAGCATATATATACCGTCCGTTTTGCGATCGGCCTTCTGATGCGCTATTATCTGGAAGAAGCATTTCGGCCGGAATATCCGGATCGGGTGATGCACGTCTGCTCGGAAGAATATTATATCAATATGATGCGGGCCTGGTATTTTGCGACTGCACTGGCGAAGCAATATGATGCGATTCTTCCTTATCTCACAGAGCGGCGGATGGATACATGGACGCATAACAAGGCGATCCAGAAAGCGATCGAGAGCTACCGCATTACACCGGAGCAGAAAGCATTTTTACGAACGCTGCGCGTGAAAAAGAGCATATAATTGTGGAATTTTTCAATTGACAAGTTTCATTTTTGGTACTTGGCCTGAGCAAACCACGTATCATTTTCTTTCATGTGCTGCCAAATATCTGTCGCCAGCTCTTTGTATATATGGGAAATAAAGCTGCTACGGTGGTAAATCTCTATGCCGGACTCGCATTTATCGGAATTGGAACAGATATCACCAATCCAGACTGGGGAACTTTGCTGTATCAGTACCGCATTTATATGACGACTTACCCGAGACTTGTAATATATCCGACTTTATTTATCGCCGTGCTGACGATATGTCTGCATACAACGTTTGACTCTTCCAAACTTGAGAAAGGAGAGATGACACTGTATGACTGAAAATCGCATTGTACTGAAACTGGAAGACCTCTCCCTTCATATTTTAAAGGACGGAAAAGAAACGCCGATTTTAAAAAATATCAATCTGGAAATTCGCGAGCAGGAGCGCTGGGCCATTGCCGGTGCGTCCGGAGCGGGCAAGAGCATGACGATGTATGCGCTCACATCGCTTCTTCCGGAAAAAAATACACGAATTTCCGGCAAAATTCAGTATCTGGAGTCGGACGGTTCCTATACGGATATTCTCACACTGCCATTTGAAAAGCGGATCGCGTATTGTTCGAAGAAAACTTCCCTGATCTTTCAGGATTCCATCCATGCATTGAATCCGTATGAGAAAATCGGGCGACAGTGGGGGGAGACCGTCGCATTGCGTCATCCGGAGATGAAAAAGCAGGAGCGTATACAGCACATTTCAGACCGGCTGCAGCTGTTTGGCATTACAGATCCGCAGGTGATCCGAAAGTATCCACATCAGCTTTCCGGGGGAATGCGTCAGCGAATTGCCATCGCAATGTCACTGGAATCGGATGCGTCCATTTTGATTGCAGACGAACCGACCACTTCTCTGGATGCATTGAATCAGCGCAGAGTTGTCCGCTTCATTCAGCAACTCTGCACGGACCGGAAACTGACGCTTCTGTATATCAGCCATAACCTGGCACTGCTGGATGACATCTGCACGCATGCGGCTATTTTGCAGCACGGCGTGCTCATTGAAAAGGGGACGCGGGAGATTTTGCATCATCCGTCGCAGCCCTATACACGCGAACTGATCGAAGAGACACGAAAGCTTGGACAGCCTTCTGCACCGGTTATATCGCAGGAAGGGAGGGATTAGATGTCAGATACCATTTTAGAAGTCAGCCATCTGACGAAAAAATTTCCGGTGGAACGTCACTTCTGGCAGAAACCTTCTTATTTTACTGCTGTGGATGATATCAGCTTTTCGATCCACGCCGGCGAGACACTTGGACTTTTAGGCGAATCCGGATGCGGAAAATCGACAACGGCACGGGTTCTGATGGGACTTTATCCGCCGGATGCCGGTACGGTACGCTATCAGGGACGGGAATTACAAAGCCTTTCGGAAAAGGAATACCGTCCGCTTCGCCGTGAGATTCAGATGGTGTTCCAGAATCCATTTGACAGCCTGGACCCTGGACTGAAGATCCGGACACAATTGCTGGAACCGATGAGCATCTGGGGGATTGGCGCGAACCGCGCAGAAAGAATGGAACGGATTTTTACTTTATGTGAAGAATGCGGGATGCCACAGGACTGTCTGGAAAAACTGCCGGCAGAATTTTCGGGCGGACAGCTACAGCGGATCGCCATCATTCGGGCATTGTTGTTACAGCCGAAACTTTTGATCGCAGATGAGATCGTATCAGCTCTGGATATCCCGGTACAGAACCAGATTCTGGAGCTTCTGCTGCGGATGAAGCAGACGCATGGTCTGACCCTTCTGTTTATTACGCACGATCTGGCCGTCATGCGAAAGATGGCAGATGTGATATGTGTAATGCGGGGCGGACGGCTGCTCGCCGGAGGAACTTATGAAGAACTTCTGACGAAAGACGGGCAGGATCCTTATATTCACGAACTGGTCGAAGCATCGTATATTTTTGAACCCTGAGCAGCAAAATCATTCTGTTTTTACGATCCGTGCTCAAAATTGCTGAAAATTTCCGGCGTTGAGCACGGATCTTGAGCATTCCGCAGAAAATGATTCTGAGCACGGATTTGCCTTACCTAACTGTAAAAAACGCGTTAAAATAACGTTGTTAAAAAATAAACGAGCACGACAGAGAAGAAAGGAGCACGACACATGAGTGAATCGACCTGTCTGGAAAAGCAGCCTCTTTCAGAAGAGCTGCTCAGAAAAATGGATGCTTACTGGAGAGCAGATAATTATCTGTCTGCAGGCCAGCTGTATCTGCTCGATAACCCGCTGCTGAAGAAGCCGCTGGAGATGGATCAGATTAAAAAGAAAATCGTAGGACACTGGGGAACGGTGCCAGGACAGAACTTTGTCTATGTACACTGCAACCGTGTCATTAAACGTTATGATCTGGATATGATTTATATTTCCGGTCCTGGACATGGCGGCAATTTTCTGATCGCAAATACTTATCTGGAAGGTACTTACAGTGAGGTATATCCGAATGTCAGTCAGGATGAGGAGGGCATGAAAAAACTGTTCAAGCAGTTCTCTTTCCCGTGTGGCGTACCGAGCCACTGTGCGCCGGAGACACCTGGCTCTATCAATGAGGGCGGAGAGCTTGGATACTCGATTGCACACGCATTTGGCGCCGTATTTGATAATCCGGACCTGATCGCAGTGACAGTCGTAGGTGACGGTGAGGCAGAGACCGGACCGCTTGCTACTTCCTGGCATTCCAACAAGTTCCTGAATCCGATCACGGATGGTGCCGTACTGCCGATTCTGGATCTGAACGGTTATAAGATCAGCAATCCGACGATCTTCTCCAGAATCTCCCATGAGGAGATTGAGAGCTTCTTTAAGGGCTGTGGATGGAAACCTTATTTCGTAGAAGGCGATGATCCGATGACCATGCACCGCAAGATGGCGGAGACGATGGATACAGTCATCGAAGAGATTCAGGCGATCCAGAAGCATGCTCGGGAAGCACAGGATCCAGAGCGTCCGATCTGGCCGATGATTGTCCTGCGCACACCGAAGGGATGGACTGGCCCGAAGAGTGTGGACGGGCAGCAGATCGAGGGAAGCTTCCGTGCTCACCAGGTTCCGATCTCTATGGAGCGTCCGGAGCACCTGCAGCTTTTGAAGGAGTGGCTGCTGAGCTATCATCCGGAAGAGCTGTTTGATGAGAATGGCCGTCTGATTCCGGAACTGGCTGAGCTGGCACCAAAGGGGAAAGCACGTATGGGCGCGAATCCGCACGCAAATGGCGGACTTCTGATGAAGGATCTGCGTCTTCCGGACTTCCGCACTTATGGCATTGACGTTGTTCCGGGTAAAACGAAGGCACAGGATATGATTGAACTTGGCGGATATGTACGTGATATTTTCCGCCTGAATCAGGAGAACCGCAATTTCCGTATCTTCGGACCGGATGAGTCGATGTCCAACCGTCTTTATCGTGCATTTGAGGCGACAAACCGTGACTGGAATGCAGAGCTTCTGGATTCCGATGACTGTCTGGCAAGAGATGGACGTATTATGGACAGCATGCTCAGCGAGCATATGTGCGAAGGCTGGCTGGAAGGCTATCTGCTCACAGGACGTCATGGATTCTTCGCAAGCTATGAGGCATTCATCCGCATCGTAGATTCCATGGCAGCACAGCATGCAAAGTGGCTGAAAGTAACGAACCAGCTTTCCTGGCGGCAGCCGATTGCATCTTTGAACTTCATTCTGGCATCCAATGTATGGCAGCAGGACCACAATGGATTCACACACCAGGATCCGGGATTCCTGGATCACATTGCCAACAAAAAGGCAGACGTCGTGCGCATGTATCTTCCGCCAGATGCCAACTGTCTGCTTTCCTGCTTTGACCACTGCATCAGAAGTAAGAACTACGTCAATGCAATCGTTGCGTCCAAGCATCCGAGCTGTCAGTGGCTGACGATGGAACAGGCAGTCAAGCACTGCACACAGGGTGTGAGCATCTGGGATTGGGCAAGCAACGATGACGGAGAAGAGCCGGATCTGGTTATGGTAGGCTGCGGAGATACACCGACACTGGAGACAATGGCTGCAGTAACGATCCTGCGTGATGAGATGCCGGAGCTGAAGATCCGTGTTATCAATGTTGTGGATCTGTTTAAGCTGGAATCCGATACGAAGCATCCGCACGGCTTAAGCGACCGTGAGTATGATGCGCTCTTCACAAAGGATAAGCCAATTATCTTTGCATTCCATGGCTATCCGACGCTGATCCATGAGCTGACCTACAACCGTCACAACCGCAACATGTCGGTACATGGCTATCTGGAGGAAGGTACGATCACGACTCCGTTTGATATGCGTGTACAGAATGAGCTTGACCGGTTCCATCTCGTTAAGGATGCGATCATGCATTTGCCGCAGCTTGGCAACCGTGGTGCACACCTGATCCAGAAGATGAACAATAAACTGGTAGAGCACAGACAGTATATTGCGGAGTATGGACTCGATATGGAAGAGATCCGCGACTGGGAATGGCATTAATCACTGAAGTTTAACCGAATCAAGCAGCGAAGCAGCTATTTGGTTATGACATATCATAAGGAGGGATCCGCTTGCGGGCGGATTCCTTATGATCCTACAGGTAGCGAAGCTAGGCCCCGCAGCAGGACCCCGCAGCAAAGCTGCAGAGATGAGCTGCAGGGATAGATTGCGAATATCCGCTTGCCGAATAGAAAAAAGCTCTATATCAGATACCGGTCTGATGTAGAGCTTTTTCTGTGAAGAGATTCTTGTGAAGCTCCAGAATCCATGGTAAAATAAAGTCTCAGGCAGAAATGCCAAATGACAAGGTGAATGGAGCTTCAAATGAAAAAGCAGAAAATAAATACGGTGATCGTATTCGTGATCGCGTGTTTAATTATAAACGGATTTCTATCTATTCAGGTAAAGCGCCAGAGAGCAACCGAGGAGTATAAGGCATCTTATACCGCGGAGATTACCGTGCGCAGGATTGAGTCGCAGCTGAACCGGTATCTGGCAAAGACGGATTTGCTGAAGAAGATGATTCAGTCCGGGACGGAGCTGACGGATACACAGTTTGACAAGCTGGCATCCTATATGATGGATGATGATGGCGTGCTGCAGGCGATCGAGCTTGCAAAGGATGGGACGGTATCACAGGTCTATCCACTGGAATCAAACCGGCAGGCGATGGGGCTTGATTTTTTTACAGATCCGGAGCGGAAGGTAAATGCGACACTTGCCAGAGAAAGCGGGGAATATACGATCGCAGGTCCGTTTGATCTGGTGCAGGGCGGTACCGGGGCGCTACTGTTTGACCCGATTTATCGGACGGCAGAAGATGAGAACGTATTCTGGGGCTTTGCCCTTCTGGTCATTGACTGGAATACGTTTACCGACGGACTGGGACTGGACAATCTTGAGGATGCGTCCTATCAGTATCAGATCTGGAAGAAAAATGCAACGACCGGAGAGAAGATCATACTGGTGGAAGGGACGGATGCAGTCTCCGATGACGCGATCGAAGTGCCCTGTGAAGTACCGAACGATGTCTGGTATTTTGAGATTGCTCCGAAGGATGGCTGGTATTCAAGATCTCAGCTGATTCTGAATTATCTTCTGAGTCTTGCGGTTTCCCTGCTGTTTGCGACGATTTACTGGCAGTATGCGGTGCGTCGCTATAAAGATGCGATCTATACCGAACAGATCCGAAAGACAGCGGACGAAGCCAAAGCGGCAAATGCAGCAAAGACCAATTTTCTTGCACGTATGAGCCACGATATCCGGACACCACTGAACGGAATCATCGGTCTGCTCAAAATCGATGAGCAGCATCCGGACGATGCAGCGCTGATCCGGGCGAACCGTGGCAAAATGCTGATTGCCGCGAACCATCTGCTCTCGCTGATCAATGACGTATTGCAGATGAGCAAGCTGGAAGCCGGCGAACTCGTACTGGCACGGGAGGTCATTGATCTGAATGAGATGACCGTCGATATCCTGACGATTGTCGAGCAGCGTGCAGCGGAGGCTGGCGTTACCATGGAGTATGATCCAAATTCGGATATGCCACCTTACAACTATGTTTACGGAAGTCCGCTGCATATCCGTCAGCTGTTTTTAAATATTTACAGCAACTGTATTAAATACAATCATGTCGGCGGAAAAGTCACCCTGACGTTTCAAGATCTCGGAGAAAAGGACGGGATCACGACGTATCGCTGGATCATAGCAGATAATGGCATTGGGATGAGCGAAGAATTTCAGAAGCATATTTTTGAGCCTTTTGCACAGGAGCATGCGGATGCACGCAGCATTTACCACGGTACCGGACTTGGCATGGCGATCGTGGAAAGCCTGATCGAAAAGATGAATGGCTCAATTGAAGTACACAGCCGGCTGGGGGAGGGATCGACATTTCTGATCACACTTCCGCTGGAAATCGCAGAAGAGCCGGAAAGCGAGACTGAAAAAGTGCCGTCTGCAAGTATCCGGGGTCTGCATTTCCTGCTCGCCGAGGACAATGACCTGAATGCGGAGATCGCAGAAATGCTGCTGCAAGATGAGGGGGCAAGCGTCACACTGGTCAAGGATGGTCTGCAGGCCATTAACTGCTTCCGCAACCATCCGGAAGGGACGTTCGATGCTATTTTGATGGATATTATGATGCCAAACATGGACGGCATTACCGCGACACGCCATATCCGTGCGTTGGACCGTCCGGACGCAAAGCAGATCCCGATCATTGCGATGACGGCAAATGCATTTGCAGAGGATGCAAGAAAGTGCATGGAAGCAGGGATGAATGCGCACTTGTCCAAGCCACTGCAGATGGAAAAAGTGGTCGCGACGATCGCGGCGTGCTGTAAGAGAGTTGGAGATAAAACAATATAAATAAAACTTATATGAAGTACCGATTGGCGATCTGCTAATCGGTATTTTTTAGTATAGATATATTAAAAAACATCACGGACATAGAAATATAAATGTGATTTACGTAATTAAATTATGTAAACATATTACACAGTGATAAAATAGAATATATAGAAAAATAGAAAGAACCGGACATGCAACAATCTTTTCTGAATATCGTTGCATAACCGGTTCACAATTCAGCCCTCCTAGATGCGCGTCGACCACTCCTGGCAGTTCCACACCTTGGTCACGACATCCTGATAAAACTCCGGCTCGTGACAGATCAGAAGAATGCTGCCCTTGTATTCCTGTAAAGCGCGCTTCAGCTCAGTCTTGGCATCGACGTCCAGATGGTTGGTCGGCTCGTCGAGCAGGAGAATATTCGTCTCCGTGTTCATGATCTTGCACAGACGTACTTTGGCCTGCTCACCGCCGGAGAGTACCCGCACCTGGCTCTCGATATGCTGTGTCGTCAGACCGCACTTGGCGAGTGCCGCGCGCACCTCGTACTGCGTCCAGGACGGGAAAATTTTCCAGATCTCTTCGATACAGGTCGTCGTATTTTTCTGATCCGATTCCTGTTCAAAATAGCCGATCTCCTGATAGTCTCCCCGATGCACCTTACCGGAAAACGGCGGCGTCAGTCCGAGGATACTCTTTAAGAGTGTCGTCTTTCCGATTCCGTTTGCACCGACGAGCGCGATCTTTTCTCCGCGCTCCATCCGGATGTTCAGCGGGCGGGAGAGTGGCTCGTCATATCCGATCACTAGATCCTCCGTCTCGAAGATCAGCTTGCCGGAAGTGCGTGCTGTGCGGAACGTAAATTCCGGTTTCGGTTTTTCCCGGCCGAGCTCAATCACATCCATCTTGTCGAGCTTTTTCTGGCGTGCCATTGCCATATTCCTGGTCGCGACGCGTGCTTTGTTGCGGGCCACAAAGTCTTTCAGCTGGGAGATTTCCTGCTGCTGGCGGTTGTAGGCCGCTTCGAGCTGGGACTTTTTCATTTCATAGACCTCGCGGAAATGATCATAATCACCAGGATAGCGGTCGAGCGACTTGTTTTCCATATGATAGATCAGATTTACGACGCTGTTCAGAAACGGGATGTCATGCGAGATCAGGATAAATGCATTTTCATAGTCATTCAGATAGCGTTTCAGCCACTCGATGTGTCCCTCATCCAGATAGTTGGTCGGCTCGTCGAGCAGCAGAATATCCGGCTTTTCGAGCAGCAACTTTGCCATGAGCACCTTGGTACGCTGTCCGCCGGAGAGCTCCGTCACATCCCGGTCCAGGCCGATGTCCGTCAGTCCGAGCGCACGGCCGACTTCCTCGACCTTTGTGTCGATCAGGTAAAAGTCGTGATGATCGAGCAGCTCCTGAATCGTCGCAGTCTCGTCGAGCAGTCGCGCCATTTCTACATCATCGGCCTCTGCCATCTGATTGAACATTTCATTCATGGACGCTTCCAGATCAAATAAAAAGGAAAAGGCCGTCTTCAGCACTTCCCGGATCGTCATCCCCGGTTCCAGTACGGTATGCTGGTCGAGGTAGCCGACACGGACATTTTTCGCCCACTCAACGGTTCCTTCATCCGGCATCAGCTTTCCGGTGATGATATTCATAAAGGTGGACTTTCCTTCGCCGTTCGCACCGATCAGTCCGATATGTTCGCCCTTTAGCAGGCGGAAAGAGACATTCTCAAAAATCGCACGGTCACCAAAACCGTGGCTCAGATTCTTTACATTTAAAATCATGCAGTTTAACTCCTCTTGTGTGTCAGATTCTTATCCTATACAAAACGAATGCCCCGAATTCCTTTTACAGAAGCGGGGTATCGCGTTTTTTTCATTATAGCATGATATTGTCTAAATGACCAGAAGGTATTTTCAGACACACCTTAAGGATACTTTGCCAAAGTCAAGCAACTTATCAGGAGTGGCTTGCTTGATTCGGTTAAGCTGCTTTACACTATGTTCTCTGTATCGTGCATCAGCGGATAAAGTTCGTGCCGACGCGCGGCTCTTTTTCCGGGAGTCCGAATGCCTCCTTGCCGAGCTGGATACTCTTCATCAGGAAGGTCATATTCCGGGCGAGGGTACGCATGATCTGAAGTCCTTCCAGATCCTGGGCTGCCTCAGCCGCGTTGTTGCCGTGAATGCTGTTCCAGTACTGGCTGGATGCGACCGGCATGCCTGCGATCGTAAAATATTTGTTCAATTCGTCGAAGGATGCGGACAGTCCACCACGACGGGCTGATACGACCGCTGCGCCGACTTTCATCGTCTTATCAAAATGAGTGCTGTAGAAGAGACGGTCCAGAAACGCGACGAGCGTCGCATTGGCAGACGCGTAGTAGACCGGGCTTCCGACGACAAGACCGTCCGCTTCCTCGAATTTCGGTGCGGCTTCGTTTACCATATCAGAAAATGCACATTTGCCGAGTTTGGAACAGGCACCGCAGGCTACACAACCGCGGATGTCTTTGTTTCCGACATGCAGCATCTCTGTTTCAATGCCGTTTGCCTGAAATACCTGCTCCATCTCGTGCAGCGCCGTATAGGTGCTTCCGGATGCATGCGGGCTTCCGTTTACTAATAATACTTTCATAAGTACAGCTCCTTCCTTTTATTGTGTATCATGTGTAGAATGGCATATTTATTCTAGCATATTATCAAACAAATGGAAACGTGTTAAATTTTTGTATTTTTTTAACGATTTTACTGTTGTTTTGACCGATTTTGTTTGACTATCGGTGGCTCTTGCGTTAAACTTTTCATTATGTGCTCCCGCAATCGATTTTCACTCCGGCAACTTTTACAAAGGTGTGCCTGACAGAGTAAGGAGATCCGTCACCTGCGGAAGCGATACAAAACAAAGTGTGTGAGAGGAGAATTATGTAACATGAAACGAGAAAGCTTTCAATCAAGGCTTGGCTTCCTGCTCGTAACCGCAGGCTGTGCCATCGGTATCGGAAACGTCTGGCGTTTTCCGTTCGTGGCAGGACAGAATGGAGGCGGCATTTTTGTCATCCTGTATCTGATATTCCTGCTGTGTATGGGTGTGCCGGTACTGACGATGGAACTGGCGGTCGGAAGAGCCAGCCGCAAGAGCGCAGTGCTTGGTTATAAAGCACTGGAGAAGCCGGGAAGCAAATGGCACATTCACGGATGGTTCTGCATCTTTGGCTGCTATATGCTCATGATGTATTACACCACGGTCTCCGGATGGATGCTGAGCTACTTTTTCCGATTCGTCACCGGAACCTTTCATTCAGGTATGGATGCGGAAGCAGTTGGCGGCGTTTTTGGCGATCTGCTCGCATCCCCGAAGGAAATGGGCATCTGGATGGCAGTCACCGTTGTGCTCGGATTTCTGGTGTGCAGCATGGGACTGCAGAAGGGTGTCGAGAAGATCAGTAAATACATGATGTCGGCGCTGCTCCTTCTGATCATCGTGCTCGTCATTCACAGCCTGACCTTATCCGGCGGCGGAGCAGGGATTCAGTTCTATCTGGTGCCGGATCTGCAGCGTGCATCGGATGTCGGTATCGGAACCGTCGTGTCTGCGGCGATGAATCAGTCGTTCTTTACGCTGAGCCTCGGTATTGCGGCGATGGAGATTTTCGGAAGCTACATGAGCAAAGA
Source organism: Lachnospiraceae bacterium (assembly GCA_029006155.1). Taxonomy (GTDB): domain Bacteria; phylum Bacillota; class Clostridia; order Lachnospirales; family Lachnospiraceae; genus Choladousia. The sequence continues at coordinate 14,423 of JAQXGF010000012.1, read as the reverse complement.
TCATACGCTGACCGGAGAAGCCATCCGGATCTGCGCACTGGATACCTTCGTGGCGATCATGTCCGGTCTGATCATTTTCCCGGCCTGCTTTTCCTTCGGAATTCAGCCGGATGCCGGCCCGTCCCTCATTTTCGTGACACTGCCGAATGTCTTTATCAACATGGCAGGTGGACGTATCTGGGGTGCACTGTTCTTCCTGTTCATGACATTTGCGAGCTTCAGTACGGTTATGGCCGTATTTGAAAATATCATTTCCTTCAGCATCGACATGTTCGGAACGGAAAAGAAGCCGCTTAGCCGGAAAAAAGCAGCGATCATCAACGGCATTATCATTCTGATCGCGAGCCTGCCGTGTGTGCTTGGCTACAATATCTGGAGCGATCTGCACCTGATCGGTGGAAGAGATGTGCTCGACAGCGAGGATTTTATCGTCAGCAACCTGCTGCTTCCGGGCGGCTCTCTGATTTACCTGCTGTTCTGTGTGACGAAATTTGGCTGGGGCTTTGATCGCTATTATGAGGAGTGCAATACCGGTTCCGGTATTCGCCTTTCCAGAAAGTTGAAGCCGTACTTCCAGTTTATCCTTCCGATTCTGATTTTGATCATTCTGATTCAGGGATTGATGTAACCTGTCTGAATTTTAAAGGAATTTGAACTTCTAATTGACTATGAGACCGCCTGGACGTACAATAAAGGAAATGTAGCTCCTTGCAGCAGGGAACTGCTTTGCGAGTGTACATAAACGAAAAGGGAGGCTTTACACAGTATGAAATTACAGGAGAAATACCTCATTGACACAGATGAGAACCGCGCTTTTTTGAAGGAAGTACGCGAGAGCCTGCTTTCTTTTGGCCATCAGTTTCCGTCTCCGGGCGGAAGTTCGTATTATCTTGGCGACGATGGGACACCGTGGAAGGACCGCAGCCGTGAGACATGGATCACAAGCCGTATGGTACATGTCTACAGCCTCGGCATGTTTCTGGGACACCCGGGGAGCAAAGAGCTGGCAGAGGCAGGATTGAAGGGACTGAAAGGAGAACTGCATGACAAGGAGCATGGTGGCTGGTATGCAGGATTGACTGCTGACGGTGGCATTCTTCCGAACAAGCAGTGCTATGCGCATGCATTTGTCATTCTTGCCGCATCGTCTGCGACACTGGCAGGACTTCCGGGCGCAAAAGAGCTGCTCGACGAGGCACTGGCCCTGTATGATCTTCGGTTCTGGAATGAGGAAGAAGGATTATCCTGTGATACGTGGAACACGGAATTTACCGTACTGGATGATTACCGTGGGTTGAATGCAAACATGCATACCGTAGAAGCATTTCTCGCAGCCGCAGACGTGACAGGAGAGGAGAAGTACCGCGTACGTGCCGGACGCATCATTGATCATGTAAAAGGCTGGGCAGCTGCTAATCAGTGGCGGATTCCGGAGCACTTTACAAAGGAATGGGTAGCGGAGCTGGACTGCAATAAGGACAAGCCGGACGATCCGTTCAAGCCATATGGCGCAACGCCGGGACACGGTATCGAGTGGGCACGCCTGATCGCACAGTGGGCACTTTCGACCTATCCGAATGATCCGGATGCAGCAAAAGAATACCTGACCGTTTCTCAGAATCTGTACAATCGCGCGGTAACGGATGCTTGGAATGCAGACTGTGCGCCTGGTATCGTCTATACAACGGACTGGAATGGCAAACCTGTCGTACACGATCGTATGCACTGGACGCTTGCCGAGGCAATCAATACGTCTTCGGTTCTGTATCATGTGACTGGCGATCAGCGCTATGCCGATGACTATGCACAGTTCATGCAGTATCTGGATGAGAAGGTGCTGGATCATGTACACGGTTCCTGGTTCCACCAGCTGGATCAGCACAACGAGCTGCTCGGTACCGTATGGCCTGGAAAATCTGACCTGTACCATGCGACGCAGGCGACCCTGATCCCATATTACACACCGGCACTTTCGATTGCACCGGCGGTGAAGGAAGGAAAACAGATTTAACCGAATCAAGCATAAAAAAGAAGAGTGATTCCATCATAGTAATTTCGTGGTTGAAGAACTCTTCTTTTTATGTCATTTATTTTCTTACCTGTTTAACTGTTATATATTTTTTTATTAGATTAGTTTACGTAATGTTATTATGTAAAATTTATCATGTACAACTTACATTTTATATTGCATAATAAGATAAAATGTAAAAATGTTGATTGTGTCATGTAACAGACATGGCTGATGATTTTTATTTATTATCTTGAATCATGCCTTCCGTAATTTTACAGCCGTAGCCGCCTTCCTTCGTCGGCTGTCATCCATCGCCGCATAGTGTTTCTTTGTCGTGTTGACATCCTTGTGCCCGAGCACGTCGGCTACGAGGTAAATATCCCCGGTTTCCTGATAAAGTGTCGTACCGTAGGTGCTTCGCAGCTTATGCGGGGTGATCTTTTTGGTCGTCGTGATCTCCCGGGCATATTTTTTTACCATATTTTCGACTGCCTGCACGCCGATCCGTTTCCGCTGAGTAGAGTAGAAGAGAGCATGCTCATGCCCGGCCACCGGTGTGATCGCTGCCCGGTCTTCCAGATAATTGAGCAGCGCCTGCTCGACTTCATCTCCAAAGTAAATCATCATTTCTGATCCGCCCTTGCGTACGACCCGGATCGCATCATTTTTAAAATCTACATCTTCCACATCCAGCCCCACACATTCTGACACACGGATTCCCGTGCCGAGCAGCAAGGTGACGATCGCAAGGTCGCGCAACCTGGTTTTTTCATAATAGACCTTTTTCTGACCGGTCAGCGAATCACCCGCGTGCTCAATATAATCCAGAAGCTCGGCTGTTTCATCCGGATCCAGACGAATGATCGCCTTGTCATGAAGCTTTGGCATATCCACCAGCAGGACAGGATTTGTCTTTATCATTTCACGTTTGTAAAAATAGTTATAAAAACTCCGGAGAGCGGACATTTTGCGCTTTAATCCGCGTTCCCCGTTGGTCTGCAGGCGATTATCCTCGGCAGAGTCATAGACTTTGAGATATTCCTGAAATTCTTCAATATCGACAGCCTGAAGCTGATCCAGCACGTCAACGGTAAGATCCGCCATCGTTTTGTCTTTAAAAGCCGGATTTTCGGATAACAGGAAATGAAAGAAAACCCGAATGTCATAAGCATAAGAAATCCTTGTGCGCGCCGAAGTCGTCGGCTCCATAGCACGGAAATAATCGCGGGTAAATGCAGGCAGCGTTTTCAGGACCTCGCGGAGCTTCTGAGTTTGCTCGATGGTTACCTGATCGTGATAAGTCTGATTTTTCTCCATAATAAGCAGAATCCTTTCTTTTTAACTGATCTATTTGAAAAACATGTGTTTGTCGTATAGATGTATTATACTATTTTTCGCACGTTCTGGCAAGGATTTTCTCAAAACCACGTAATTAATATGCCAACTCCTCACTGCATGTCATGACCTGCAGTTCCCCAAATAAATACGCAGTTCTTTAAAAATCGGAATTAACGGTTGTTGCGCCTTGCAATCCCCCGGTAAACAGAGTATAATAATAAATTCGAAAAGACTTTTTTTTACGATAATCTACAAAGAAAAGGATGGTAGACTATGACACAGTCAAGAACACATACCTGTAACGAGCTGCGGCTTGCAGATGCCGGAAAGTCGGTTACGCTCGTCGGCTGGTATGAAAATTTACGAAGAGTAAGTAAAAATCTTGGTTTCCTGATCCTGCGCGACTTTTATGGCACGACGCAGATCGTGATCGAGACCGAGGAAATGATGGATCAGATTTCCGGTGTAAATACAGAGTCCACACTCTCCGTCTCCGGTGTTGTCCGGGAGCGTTCCAGCAAGAACCCGAATCTTCCGACCGGTGAAATCGAGGTCGTTCCGGAGAAAATCGAAGTTCTCGGAAAATGCATTTACAACGAGCTTCCGTTTGAAATCAACCGTTCCAAGGAAGCCGATGAAAATACACGTCTGAAGTATCGTTACCTTGACCTGCGCAACCCGGCTGTCAAGGAGAAAATCGTACTTCGCTGCAACGTCGTTGCTGAGCTGCGCCGCAGCATGATGGAACATGGATTCCTGGAGATCACGACTCCGATCCTCACCTGCTCTTCTCCGGAAGGTGCACGTGACTATCTTGTTCCGTCCAGAAATCATCCGGGTAAGTTCTATGCGTTGCCGCAGGCTCCGCAGCAGTTCAAGCAGCTGCTGATGACTTCCGGTTTTGACCGTTATTTCCAGATCGCGCCGTGCTTCCGTGATGAGGATGCGCGTGCAGACCGTTCTCCGGGTGAGTTCTATCAGCTCGATATGGAGATGGCATTTGCATCTCAGGAAGACGTATTTGCCGTGCTTGAGGATGTCCTCCCGCCGGTATTTGAAAAGTTTGGTACTTATAAGAAGGCTTCTACTGCCCCGTTCACCCGCATTTCCTACCGCGATGCGATGGAGAAATACGGCACAGATAAGCCGGATCTGCGCATCGATCTAATCGTTCAGGATGCGACGGACTGCATGGCTGACTGCGGATTCGGACCGTTCGAGGGCAATGTCGTAAAGGCAGTTGTCGTAGACGGATTCAAGGGCACGAGAAAAGTCATCGATAAACTGATGGCTGACGTAGAAGTACAGGCTGGCAATAAGGGCTACTGGTTCAAGGTAGACGAAAATGGCGCACTGACCGGTGGAATTGCAAAATTCCTGCAGGAGCGCGCAGAGGATGTAAAGGCTGCTCTTGGTCTGAAGCCAGGCGATTTCGTCGGCGTATGCGCTGGCAAGAAGCTCGCGGCTCAGAAGACCGCAGGTGTGCTCAGAAAATACCTTGGTGCTGCTTCTGAGGGCCATATGAGAACCGATTGCTACGAGTTCTGCTGGATCGTAGATTTCCCGATGTACGAGATCGGTGAGGAATCCGGCGAGCTGGAGTTCTGTCACAATCCGTTTTCCATGCCGCAGGGTGGGCTGGATGCACTTGAGAACAAAGATCCGCTCGACATTTACGCATATCAGTACGATCTGGTCTGCAACGGCGTAGAGCTCTCTTCCGGTGCTGTCCGGAAACACGATCCGGAGATCATGGTAAAGGCATTCCAGCTCGTAGGACTTGGCGAGGACGACGTAAAAGCAAAATTCCCGGCGATGTACAATGCATTCTGTTACGGTGCTCCGCCACACGCTGGTATCGCACCGGGCGTTGACCGCATGGTCATGCTGCTTGCCGGTGAGGACAGCATCCGTGAGATCATCCCGTTCCCGATGAACAAGACGGCACAGGATGTCATGATGGGCGCTCCGTCTACAGTCGATCCGAAGCAGCTCTCCGACGTACACATTCAGCTGGACCTTCCGAAGAAGGAAGAAGCATAAAGGAGCACTGGCTATGACATTTGCATATCCTGCAATCATTCATCCAACGGAAAAAGGCTACACCGCTACGTTCCCAGATCTGACGGACTGTGCGGCGGAAGGAGACACGTTAAACGAGTGTCTGGACAATGCCTACCATGCGATGTACAACTGGCTCTATGTGGAGCTGACCGAGTTTGAAGGCCATCTCCCGCCAATCTCACACAAGGAGGATCTCGTCCTGCAGGAAGGCGACTTTGTCCGGAATATTTCGGCGATCATGCGCCTGACCGACGGATGGGATGAGTAAGTAGATAGAAAATAATTGATACGAGAAATGCCAGCCTGAGGCGATGGAAATAAGCACGCCGGGCTGGCATTTTTTTATTACCGTGAGAGTCAATACCCTGTTACTTGTATCGGTTAATGAGCAAGTAGCGAAGCTAAGTCCCGTCAGCAGGGGCCCCGCAGCAGGACCCCGCAGCAAAGCTGCAGAGATGAGCTGCAGAAATAGATTGCGAATATCCGCTTTACAAAAAGGAGTGTGATAAAAACCACACTCCTCTACTTATTTGTTTATTCTGTCGGTTATCAGCCTCGGTATCCAGCCAAGATACCCTTAGTTAATCTCCACACTATAATCCATCGTATACAGCAGATTTCCGCCCGCCACATCATAGAATGCTACCTGGAAAGTCGTCTCGCCGCTTGCAAGGAAGGAAGCGGTGAGATTACCGGTCGCCCAGAATTCGTTCTGGTCAAAGGAAAGGAGGCTCTCATCGACATTCTCGATCGTCGCGTATCCTGCGTCACTGCCGTCCATGAGGATGGTCGCCGTCGCAGTCGTTCCCGCCTTGTATCCATCTTCTGCCGGAGTGATGGAAAATCCATACGGAGAAGTCTGGAACATCCATGTGTAGCTGTCCGGTGTGGCCTCTGAGCTGCCTCTTCCATCTTCGGTAGAGAATGCATCCTGCGACATTGCGACAAAGTAGGTCGCGTTCTGTGCCAGCGGCTCAGAAAGAGTCAGAACTGCCTTATAGCCCTCTGTCCAGCCAAGATCGTTGAGTTCATCGTCATCCAGAGGTGAGATCGCCACTTTCTTTTCATCATCCATATTTACCGTCTCTACAAGCGAGGAATCGACGGCATTGTATACAGATACGGTACCGGAACCTGCGACGATATCATTACGTTCAAAGCTTACGGTCAGTTCCTGAAGGCCAGCCGGATATACCTTATAATTCGTAGCCTCTGAAGTAACCGGAGAAAGGACGAAATCGCTGAGCGGGATCATCTCAATATCGGATGTGACAAGATCACCACTTTCCGCTCCTGTCGTCTCAGACTGAGATTCAGTTGTGGCCTCGGTCTGTGCTTCCGAATCAGAATAATTGTCAGAAGTCGTGATCTCAAACTCACCAGATGGTGTCGTCTCAGTCTGAGTGGCTTCCGTCTGCTGCGCTTCGGTCTGATCCAGTGCAGAAGAATCGGTCGCGTCGAAGTTTACATTATCACCAAGTGCGGATTCATCCGTGTTCTTCAGGATGCTGTCCGGGGCAAGTGTCTCAGGCGTTTCCGTCTGTGCCGTATTTGCAGCGGCATCCTGCGCCGTATCATCCGTGGATCCAATCACCTGTGAGTCGTCAATATTATTATTTACATTCTGTTCCACACGCTCCAGCGTCTCTTTCATATCGTCATAATTATAATTCTGATCTGCGATCTCCTCGAGCAGATCCTGAAGCAGCTGACGGTCTTCATCGCTGAGAGAAATATTTTTCTCCTGTGCGACCTGATTAATGATGACATCAATATCATTCGTGGTCTCCTGATTGACCTGATTTCCCTGAATGACCTGCATCTTTGTGTCATTTACGATCTCGGTCGCCTGCTGCTGTCCGATCGTATTTGCGATCGTCGTCGTCGTGATCATCTCCTGTGTCGCAATCTCCTTCTTCGTCTCATCGAGCTGCTCACCGGATGCGGACTCATACGCCATCAGGATTCCGGTCAGTGCGCCGGTACCGGACACTTCAAACGGAGCCGCCGCCAGTACGTCACAGTTCACAACACCGGAAGTCGAAAGGGTCGATGCGATCATATTGCTGGTGACCCAGGAAAGGTTAGCGGTCTTTACCTGAATACCGCCGGAAGTCGTCGGGCAGACAAGTGCACAACTGTAGGTGTGCGTACCGATCTGCTCAAGCGGCACATAAGATCCAAGATGGTTCCGCTCGTCCTGGTTCGTGATCGTCAGCGTCTGGATGTTCTGTCCGGCTACGCCAAAGTAGCGGAGGATCGCATTTTTCTGATCTTCGGAAAGGTCTGCGCCGAGCGTTACGACTTTCTGTCCATCAGCAAATACAAGCGTGGACGGAATCGCTGCGGTCAGGCAGATCGCGCTCATAATCAATGATAACAGTTTTCTTTTCATACAATATCCTCACTTTCAAATACAGTATTTCTGCTGCTTTTGTTTTCGCTTTCTCATTATAACACCCGCTTCTTCGGATTACAAGGAAACAAAAGGAACAGAATTATTAAGAATTATCAAAGTATCACAAAACATTTGTTTGCTTTTTTGTGTTTTTTATGCTATACTCATAAAAACATATGTACGGAGGATATCCTATGGAAAACAGACCAATTACGAAAAAGCAGGAAGAAATCCTGAATTATATAAAAGATGAAATTCTGGAGCGTGGCTTTCCACCAGCCGTCCGGGAGATCTGTCAGGCCGTTGGATTAAAGTCGACGTCTTCTGTCCACTCCCATCTGGAGTCACTGGAAAAAAATGGATACATTCGACGCGACCCGACGAAGCCGCGTGCGATCGAGATCTTAGATGAATCTTTTAATATGCTTCGCCGCGAGATGGTCAATGTCCCGGTCGTTGGCACAGTCGCAGCCGGCCAGCCGATTCTTGCCGAGCAGAACATCGACAGCTACTTTCCGATCCCATCTGAGTACATGCCGAACGAGCAGTCTTTCATCCTCAAGGTAAAGGGTGAGAGCATGATTAATGCCGGGATTCTCGACGGAGACAGTGTGCTTGTCATGCAGCAGACGACGGCCCGCAATGGGGATATTGTAGTCGCACTGATCGAGGACTCTGCGACCGTAAAGACTTATTACAAAGAAAACGGTCACTATCGTCTCCAGCCGGAGAATGATACGATGGAGCCGATCATCGTAGATGACTGCCAGATTCTGGGGAAGGTATTCGGAGTGTTCCGGTTTTTCTAAGAAGCCAGACTATTCTAAACAGAATTAACATATCTATAACTGATATTGTCTATATTTATAAAATTTATAAACGAACACTATTTAAGAACCACTTAGCCTCGTCTCCCTGTCACGATTTATGAGGAAGCTTGTTTAAGTGGTTCTTTTTGTATGAAAAGTATTTTATCTTACAGTTCACTTAATGGATTACATAATTTAGATATGTAAACTAATATTTGAAATACGAATAAAATCATCGAAAAAGTTATTGTTATATATATTAATTTACATAATTTGATTACGTAAACTGTTCTTCAAGTACTATTGTAGTCTCATACAAAAATATCTATAAAATAGTTTCGACATATAAGAAAATAGAAGATATAAAAAGAAGAGTCCTCCAACCACAAAACTATGATTGAAGCACTCTTCTTTTTCATATCTGATTTTCAACAAAAATCGAATCTCAATCCTCTTTGTCTACAGGAGCAGCCTTCTCTTCTTCTGGCGGATTCACCCATGCCGGTGCAGCCGCACCGAAACGCTTCGGAAGGCCCTCAAGCAGTTCTTTCGGCATCGCAATGTGGAAGCCTGCCGGATTCAGAAGAAAGCCTTTGGAATCCTTGATGACGAGCTTTGCCAGATTTGCAAATGGCACGGAAAGAGCTTTGAACTTATTTTCACGGTTGAACTTTGCAAACTCGTTCGGATCGGTAAACAGCGGCTGAAGTACATCGCCGTTTTTATTTTTCAGGATCGGAAGACGGTATTTCTTCTCTTTGAGCTTTTCCAGATCTGACTCCGTTCCTTCCAGCAGTTCAATCGGAACCATGTACTTCGCCTTGTACAGATTTGCGGCCAGTTCTTCTTCCAGATCGACCAGATTCTTCTGCTCATTCGGTACCGGGCGGGAAGCTTCCTGCATGAAATACAGACCTGTCAGCTGCAGCTCTGGATTGGATACCGGCTGCTGCTCTTTCGGAAGCTGGGAAAAGTCCGGACGCTTTACGAGCTCAGCCAGCTCGATCGTATCGGTGCCTGACTCGCTGACGAATACCAGTTCATTTACGCCGATTGTAAAGAGCATGGAGAAGAAGCTTAAGAAACGCTGGTTCTGGAATTTAATGCCTTTCAGAAGGACCTTTTTCTCCGCATATTTTTTTGCAAACTCCTGAAGCTGCTCTTCGGTATCAAAGATCCAGATCTGATCGTTGAATGTCTCCGGATCGCAGACTACAAACGGCATATTCGTGAACATGCAAAATGCCACGATCATATCTTCTTTTTTCTGGATGTTTCTCATCAAAAATGTCTTATCAACTGCCATAGTTTTTCTCCTGTTCCACTGCGGGCAATGCCGGCAGCACATTTTTTCTTACAGCTCTTCCACCTGAATCTCTTTTCCATCTCTCCAGATACGCTCCAGATCGTAGAAAAGGCGATTCTCGGTATCAAATACATGTACGATGATGTCGCCGTAATCCAGCAAAATCCAGTTCGCGGACTGATAGCCTTCTGTCTGCTTTGCCGGATGGCCGGCCTTGTGCAGCGCTTCATCCACGCTGTCCGCCATCGCCTGTACCTGATTGTGGTTGGTTCCGGAAGCAATGATAAAATAGTCGGCAATCACGGAAACACCCTCAATGTTGATGATTTTAATATCCTGTGCCTTTTTGTCCGCAAGCGCATCATATGCGAGCTTTGCCATCTCTTTTGACTGTTTGTCGGCCATGTGCTATGCCTCCCTTTTTTCGATTAAATTTTTATAATAATTATAAGCCACAACGCTCTGATTATCAAGTCGTGCTTTTTCTTTTTCCAGATAAAGGATCGTATCGTGCAACGTCATATATACAGCCATATCCAGATCATGAAAGGCCATCTGACGGATCTGTGGAAGATGCTCCGCCTTGTTCCGCATTGGCTCGATATAATCAGAAATGAAAATGATCTTTTCAAGTAACGTCATCTCCGGCTTTCCGGTCGTATGCCAGGTGATCGCAGAGAGAATTTCCGGATCTTCAATGTCGTACTTTTCCTTTGCAATATAGGCGCCAAGCGGTGCGTGCAGAAGATACGGTGCTGCAGCCTCCGCCTCGGAGACCGGGATATCGTGCTGTTTACAGAGCTTCAGCTTTTTCTCATTTGGAATGCATTTTGCACAGTCGTGCAGAAGCCCGGCGACTTGTGCCTGTTCCAGATCCGCTCCGTAGCACATCGCAAGTGCCGCTGCGGTATACATGACGCCGAGCGTATGCTGATAACGGTCTGCATCGATGTATTTTTTCAGCTTTTTCTGCATTTTTATCAGATTGTAGTTACTCATCTTTTTTCCTCAAATCTACTGATACAGTGCATGCTCCTCAATATACTGCCATACCGGATCTGTCACATAATACCGGATCGAGCGCTTCTGACTGTGCATTTGCCGCAGACGGCGGGACGCAATGTCGACATCCGGTGTCTGCAGAAGATAAATGCGAGCCTGAAACTTTTCTTCCAGCTCATGCATTTTTTCCTGAATTTTTTCCATGCTCATCTGATCCCGGACTGCCACAGCCAGGATACTGTCGCGGCAGATCTCCTCAGGATGATACCACGTATCAAAGGTCATCAGAGAATCCGCACCGATGATAAAATAATAGTCAGTATCCGGATGCTGACTGGTGAGCAGATTCAGCGTATCCTTCGTGTACGTATAGCCTTCCCGGAGCATTTCTTCCGGATCCAGTGCAAAATGCGGATTGCCCTCGATCGCAAGCCGCACCATATCTATTCGTTGACGGTCGGTCGCGCCGACCTTCCGTTTATCCTTGTGCGGGGGATTGCCGGCAGGAAGAAACAGTACCTGCTCGAGCTGAAACTGCTCATAAGCGCACTCTGCCAGCATCAGATGTCCGATATGAATCGGATCAAATGTACCACCCATCAGTCCAACACGTCTTCTTGTCTGTTCCTGCATGTCACCCCTCCGACTATGCGTATGCCCCGAATCTATGCCTGCTTCTTTGCAGCCTTCGGGAGCTCAATTTTCTTTTTGCCTTCTTTTCCTTCTTTATACAGTACGATCTTCTTGCCGATGACCTGTACGACCTGAGAGCGGGTACGCTCTGCCACGACCTGTGCAAGCTCATTCGGATCGTCCATGCAATTCTGAAGCACACTGATCTTGATCAGTTCCCGTGCTTCTAACGCCTCTGCGATGGCTGCTGTATTCTCAGGAGTCAGGCTGGATTTTCCGATCTGGAAAATCGGGTCCATGGTCATCGCCAGGCCCTTCAGGTAGGCTCTCTGTTTGCTTGTCATGTTTTCTCCTTATATTATGCGGACGTTTCAGACATCCACGTTGTTTCATATGGATGTTTCAGGCATCCGCGTTGTTTCATATAGATGTTTCAGGCAGGCCGCAGATCATAAATGATCTGCGGCTGAAGGCGGGAAATAGAATTTCCCGCCTTCCCATCGTGTATAAACAGTCATCTGCAAATGAATTTGCATCTGCCTGTCTCTACACGATGCGAGCACCTGAAACTATTTGTAGTAGTCAAACTGCAGTCCATACATCCGGATGGTATCTCCATCTTTTACGCCGAGTGCCTCAAGCTGTTCCAGAATGCCGTTCTCTTTGAGGAAATTCTGGAAGAACTGGAAGCCTTTTTCCGATTCAAGGTTCGTGTAGCCGAGCATTTTTTCGATACGCGGACCTTCTACGATGAAGGTGTCTGCCTCTTCCTCGGACTTCTCGACGGTAAACGGAAGGTTCTCTACTTTTAAGTGTACTTCCGGATCGTATTCCTGCTCAAATACGGTCGTCTCTTTCGGCAGGCTGTTCAGCATCTTCTGTACGTGATACAGAAGCTCTTTCAGGCCCTGACCGCTGACGGCTGAGATCGGGAACACTTCGATGCCCTCCGGAGAAAATGCATCCCGCAGGCGCTGGATCGGATCCTCCCCGTCCTCTGCGTACAGCGCATCCATTTTATTGGCTGCGATGACCTGCGGACGCTTTGCCAGCTCCGGATCATAGCTCTGCAGCTCCTGATTGATCTTGCGGATATCCTCGACCGGATCGCGTCCTTCTACCGATGCCGCGTCCACCATATGGATGATCACCTTAGTACGCTCAATGTGGCGAAGGAACTCCAGTCCGAGTCCGACACCTTCGGATGCACCCTCGATCAGGCCCGGAATATCTGCGATGACAAAACCGCCGCCTTCCAGATCCACGACTCCGAGGTTCGGAGAAAGGGTCGTGAAATGGTAGTTCGCGATCTTCGGGGTCGCATTGGTCACGCGGGAAAGTAAGGTAGACTTTCCGACATTCGGGAAGCCGACCAGTCCGACATCCGCGATCACCTTCAGCTCCAGAAAGACTTCCAGCTCACGGGCTTCCTGACCCGGCTGTGCGTATTTTGGTGCCTGCATTGTGGATGTGGCGTAATGCATGTTGCCATTGCCGCCACGGCCGCCGCGCAGGATGACCTGACGGCTGTTCTCACCGGACATATCTGCGATGACCTGACCGCTTTCCGCCTCTTTGATCACGGTGCCCTCCGGCACTCTTAAAACGATATCCTCGCCGTTTGCACCATGGCAGCGGCGCTTTCCGCCCGGCTCTCCGTCCTGCGCCGAAAATTTTCTCCTGTGACGGTATTCAATTAATGTATTTAATCCTTTATCTACTTCAAAAATCACATCTCCGCCTTTACCGCCGTCGCCGCCGTCCGGGCCGCCGTCCGGTACAAACAGTTCCCGCCGGAAGCTGACATGACCGTCGCCGCCTTTTCCGGAGCGGATGATGATCCTGGCTCTGTCTGCGAACATAATTTAACCTCTTTAATTTAAAATCCCTAATTATGCAAACAGGCTTCAAACCACATCCTGATTTGAAGCCTGCATCACTCTTATTCTGCTTCTACCGGAAGAACAGAAACCTGTTTCTTGTCTCTTCCTTTTCTCTCGAATCTTACAATTCCATCGGCAGTTGCGAACAGTGTATCGTCACCGCCGCGGCCAACGTTCAGACCCGGATGAATCTTTGTGCCACGCTGTCTGTACAGAATGTTTCCAGCCTTTACAAACTGGCCGTCTGCTCTCTTCGCGCCAAGTCTCTTGGACTCGGAGTCTCTGCCGTTCTTAGTAGAACCAACTCCCTTTTTATGAGCGAAAAGCTGAAGGTTCATCTTTAACATAGTTACACCTCCTCAAGTAATAGGGTAATATATTCATTTCCATATTCAGCCTCGATATTCCCGATCCCGAGAACCAGGCTGTCCATCAGCAGCTGAGTCTTCTCATCCGGCACTTCCGGAAAACGAATCCGAAGCAATCCACCATCCTCTGCCTCTTCTACCTCAAACGGCTCTTCCGTAAACTGCTCAATCGCATTTATGGTATTCACCGCAAGGGCGGAAACAGCGGCACAAATGATATCGGAGCCTTCCTCCGCATACCCGGCATGCCCGGAGCATTCAAACCCTTTATACTGATGTCCTGACTTCCACACTGTGAAGGTAATCATCGGAATTAACCGTTGATCTTTTCGATCTTAACCTGTGTGTACTGCTGTCTGTGACCGTTTTTCTTGTGGTAACCGGTTTTTCTCTTGTACTTGTAAACGATGACCTTTTTGGACTTGTCGTTCTTCACTACGGTAGCGGTAACGGTTGCGGATGCAACGTCTGCGCCAACCTTCAGTCCGTCATTGCTTACTGCAAGCACCTGATCAAACGTAACAGTCTCGCCAGCTTCTACACCAAGCTTCTCTACGTTAATGATATCGCCCTCGGCTACTTTGTACTGTTTACCACCTGTTGCAATAATT
>JAQXGF010000011.1 GCA_029006155.1 Lachnospiraceae bacterium | reverse complement strand
AGTGCCGCGAATGCCTGACGCTTTGTCTCCTCATAATACTCGGAAGTCTGCGGATTCAAAAGGATGATATGACCGCCCTTCAGCCCGTCTTTTCCATACAGCCGCGCATAATCTGCCGCACTTATCCCGGCCACAAAATTTTCTCTGGCCTGATCTCCTTCGTCCCGCAGGCTTCCTCCTACGATCTGTTTTACTTTTCCATTATGTATATCAATGCATGGTCGAAACCGCATCACTGCTCCTCCTCTTTCAGCCTCTTATTTTCCGTAACTGACGCAGGGGATCTGCCAGATCTAAGCCAGATCTAAGCCAGATCTTTTCCGGAAAATGGGATGTCCGCTCCATGGGGCATCCCATATATTCCTGACTCATTCACCGGTTGCGTTCTGTTTCGCATCCTCTCCGGTCAGTGCATCCCCGGCATCTTCCACACCGTCAATAATATCCTTTCCTGCATCCCCGACACCGTCCACAATGTCCTTTGCAGCGCCGCCAACACCGGTATCCGCATCGCTTCGGTCTGTGGCATCATTTACGGTTGTCTCTTCTGGTTCTGTTGCACGTTTGTCATTTATCTCTGCATTCGGTGTCTCTTTGCGGTTTTCCTTCGTCTCCGGCACAGCCTCTGTCGCTTTTCCATTCTGTGTCACGCCGTCATTTTTATTGCCACATCCGGCCAGAAGTCCCACACAGCATGCACAGATGACACAGAATACATACTTTTTCCAACGTTTCATAGCTTTGTTCTCCTTTTCCTTTCTTCCGTTGTTTTCCGGCTTCCGGCCAGATCCCGGACCGGTATGCCACACAGCAAATGCGCCTCTCTTTCCGGTTATCTGCTGTATGAATAATATTTACTGCTTTGCTTTCTTTTATGCGCAAAGCCGGAAGAAAAGAAAAATCAGATTTTTCACTTCACCTTTACAGTCACCACTGCTTTTTTTCTGCCGGAACGCACGGTAATCTTCACGGTTCCTGCCTTTTTACCGGTAATGACACCCTTTTTTGATACTTTTGCAATGCGTGTATTTGCACTTTTGTAGGTGATTTTTTCCCTGCTCGTGACCGGGATTCGTGTCGGCTGCAGCTTCACCGTCCTGCCCCGCCGCAATGTCAGCCGCTTTGGTACATCGCGCAGCGCAGTCGTCTTTACCGCTTTTTTCTGTACGGTGACAGTGACGGTCAGTACTTTTCCGCTCGCCAGATATGCGGAAATTTTAGCCGATCCGCTCTTTTTTTTCGCGGTAATCTTTCCTTTTGAAGAAACACTCGCCACGGAAGGCCTGGAGCTCTTCCACGTCTGTACGAAATCGCCCTTTGCCAGACCGCTCACCTTTACAGCAGATGTGCTCTGTCTGTATTGCAGGCGGATTTTTTTCTGGCTGAGGGATCCGGTCGGCACAAGACGGCTGCCCGGATCTCTCACTGTCTCCCGTGCTTTACATACGCTGCACACCCGCGTCTTCGTCCCGTCCGCAAGGCAGGTCGCATTTCCGTCCGGCTGGTATGCTCCGTACTTATGCCCTGTCGCGCTTCCGGGATCTGCCACCGTCTCCTGTGCTTTGCACACACTGCACACTCGTGTCTTCGTCCCGTCCGCAAGACAGGTCGCATTCCCGTCCGGCTGGTATGCCCCATACACGTGGTCTGATTTTTCCAGTACTTCTGTCTTTCTGGCAGTGCAGCCGCTGACCGTACATCCAAATACAATCCGCCCTTCTTCTATACAGGTACCCGCCGTACGCTGCCATTCCTGCCAGCTGTGTGCGTGCGGATTTGCACTG
Source organism: Lachnospiraceae bacterium (assembly GCA_029006155.1). Lineage (GTDB taxonomy): Bacteria > Bacillota > Clostridia > Lachnospirales > Lachnospiraceae > Choladousia. Next base: position 5,647 of record JAQXGF010000011.1, on the reverse strand, counting down.
CTGTGGCGCGCACTGTAGCCCTGATCAGAGAGCACGGGCAGCGCAAAATTTACTGAATACTCGGACTTGGAAAAATTTGTATACAGCTCCTGACGCTCTACTGCAATCGTATTGCCGGTAAAACCTTTCTCTTCTCCACCGCTCAGGAAATACTTCCGGCTGATATACGTCTTCTGGTCATCCCAGGTCGTATCCAGCATGTACCAGAAGCCATCCTCCATCTGCACATAATTCCACATATGCCCTTCCCGGGTGCCATTGCTTTTCAACGCCCCTCCCGGTATCAGCACCGCCGGTATTCCAAAACGGCCACATAAAATCTTAAACGCTTTCGCATATCCCTCACATACGACTTCCCGGTTCTTCAGGAAAACGCCTGCCGCAGTATGCGCATAGCTATTTTCTTTATAAGATACGTGAGTACACAGGTAATCATGGATGGCAAGCACCTGTTCATAGCGATCCGGCTGATCAGAAAACGTCTCTTTAATTTCCGCAGCCGTCTGCTCCACCGCCTGTTGAAATGCTGCAATTTCTGCCGGATCCCCTGCTCCGGCATAGCGTTCATTCGGCTTCACTTTAATTGAGCGCAGATAACACACAACCGGCTCACCATTTTTATATGCATTACTGGATGGCTGATAGCTCACGGTATAGCTGCAGGAGCCAAGCCAGAATGCTTCCGGATAGTCATAGATAAACGCATCATAGGCCTGCTGCACAACCGCCCGGGTCAGTCTCTGATATTCCTCATTTTCTGCAAGATGATTGCTCCATGTCCCGTCTTCCTTTTGCTCCGGATAAATCCAGAAGCTGTGCGCTTCCTTTTCCTCCTGCGTATCCGTCACCCGGAACCAGACCTCCTGCATACTTCCCGCGTCCACCCAGGCGGTCTTCATATTCCGGTAAAGCACTGCCATATCATCCGAGAGCTGCTCCCCGTAGCCATCCTGATAAGCGACCCGACTCCGTGCCCGGCGCATCCGAGAAGAAGAGCTCCCGGCAGATGCCTGATCCACATCTCCGCTCTCCGATATCTCCTCCGGTCCGGCTTCGATCACCTCAGTATTTTGCTCGTTCTGCTCTGTTTCCGGGTTGGATACCTCAATACTCAGAATAAAATCGTCAGCCGGTTCAGCCGCTGATGCCGGATCCGTTTCTGACTCCGTCGTCTCTGTTTCCCTGCTTCCTTCTTCTCCGATTTCCTGTTCCTCATCCGTATCGCCGGGCAGGATCAGCTCTGTTTCCCTGTCTTCTGCCGGAGCCTGTACTTCCTCATACGCTTCTGTCTGTATCTCTGTCTCCTGCACCTGCCCTTCATATACTGCCGCCGCAGCCGTCTGTCCAAAGAGCAGTGCCGCCAGAAGGATCGCTATGCCTGTCTTTTTCATACCGTTCTCCTATCTTTTCTGTATCTTCCCTGCTGCAGTTACCGTCACTGCGACACGCCTTTTCTGTGATCCTGACCGGATCAGAATCGTTGCTTTTCCCTTTTTGCGCGCCGTCACAACCCCCAAGGCCGATACTGTCACAATTCTGCAGTCAGAGGAGCGATACTTCAGTTTTTCCTGACTGGTAAATGGCCGGACAGATACAAAAAGCTTTGTTCTGCTTCCTGCCTTTAAGGTCAGCCTTTTCTCTGAAGCCTCCAGCTTCTTCGTCTTTACCGGCTTTTTCTGCACCTGCACCGCAAAGCTTCTGGAATAACCGCTTTTCAGCGTCACACTGATGCGTGCCTTTCCGATTTTCTTTGCGGACAGTCTCCCGGTCTTTTTCTGTACTGAAACGATCTGCGGACGGTCCGACTTCCATATTTTTATTTCATCGCCTCTGGCCAGCCCCCACACTTTTCCTTTTCCGGTAGTCTGGCCCTTTTTCATATGCAGCACAGCCGGAAAATTCCACTTCAAGGAAGGGGACAGGCGGGAGCCCTGATCCGGAAGCGTATCCGTCTCAGTCCCGCAGCGATCACAGACGGCTGTCTTTGTGCCATCTGTCAGACAGGTCGCATCCTTATTCGAATGATAAACGGTAAACCGGTGTCCCGGCGCAGGCAGCACCTCCTGACGGATCGCAAGACAGGACATACACTGCTCTTCGCAGCGGCCATCTGTCGTACAGCCCGGCTCCGTACGGCTCACCTCCTGCCAGCTGTGTCGGTGTATGGCAGCACTCTCCTCATACCTGCTCCCTGCAAGCTCCGGAAGCACAAAGCTCTGTGCCATAAAAGAAGCGGAAAAATTCGTGCTGGTCATCCGTTCCTCACCGACCGTTACCGATGCAATCATGCCATAATCCCTGCTTCCACACAGGAAATAAAGCTCCCCTGCTTCCTCCTGGTCATCCCAGGTCGTATCCACCAGATACCAGAGCCCGTTTTCCAGCTTTACCTCATTCCACATATGACTTTCCCAGCTGCCATCCGCTGTCATGGCCAGACCCGACACCAGCACACACGGAATCTCAAACTGACTGCAGAGAATCTGAAACATCTTTGCATAGCCCTCGCAGACGACCCTGTGGTCATATAAAAAGGCGCCGCCGGCTGACCATGCCCGTGCATTTGCTTCCTGCTTCTCCTCATATGTCAGCTGTGTACAGACATAATTGTGGATCGCACGAAGCCATTCCACGCTTGTCGTGCTGTCAGCCGACCGGATATTCGCCACCGCATTTTGTACTGCCGCCAAAAAGTCTGCCGTGTCGGCTGCAGCGCCCGGATATTCCTCATGCGGTGTAAATGTGATCTCCTTTATCGTTCCGGTAGCATTATCTGCCCCTGCCTCCCGTCGAAACGTGATTTTCCACTCATAAGACATTTTTCCCAGCCAGAATACCTCCGGATGGTCATAGACAAATGCGTCATAAGCGGACTGTGCCGCTCCGTTTATTTCATTGATAATCTCATTTTGATATTCCTCATTGCTCTCGATCCTCCAGTCCATACGGCCGGATGAAGCAGACGAAGGATATACAGCAAAGACCAGCGGAGATGCCAGGGTACAGGTAAATGCCACGCAGCCGTACTTTTTCAGGGACTCCTCCATCTGCCGGTAAATCTCAGCCGCATTTTCCTCCAGCTGTTCCCCGTAGGACATTCCAAACACAGTTCCTGCATAGAGGCATCTTTCACTGCCAGCGGCATCCGATGCCCGTCCGCACGCGCAGAGCTCTCCGCTTCCGCCTGCCAGCGTCTCCGTGCACGCCGCTTCGGTTTCTGCCGGATAGGCACTCTCCGTCTCCTCCTCGATCGTTTCTATCTGCAGGCCACCTCCATCGGAAACTGTTTCCGTCTCCTCCTGTGTGCCTTCCAATGCGTTCTCTTCCTCATCCTGTTCCGTCTGCCAGCAGTCCTCTTCGTCAGTCTCCAGATCCAGAATCTCCTCTGCCGCGCTCCTTCCGGTCTGCAGCACCGCGCCGGACGATATGACCAGTACCAGGGCCATTACTGCCGAAATCCATCTTTTTTTCATCTTCATCCTCTTTTCTCACACAGATACCGGCATATCGGTTGTAAAGCGGATATTCGCAATCCGCTTTCGTTGCGTTTATCATAGCATCATTTTCTGCCATTGGCAATTTCCGAATTGCAGCATAATCCTGTCCAGTCGATCATACACTATAATAATCTTTTTTGCGGAGTGATCCTTTATGAGTAGCAGCCCAAAAATCGTTGTACTGAAAACACGTGAAATCCTCTACACACTCATCCTGCTCTTCCTCGTGATTCTGCTGATCGTATGCCTGTTTCTGATGTTTGCCCCGAAAAAGGCGGACAGCGGGCAACCACAGTCCGTGACCTCTGCTGCCACCTATATTCCGGGCATCTACACGGCGCCGGTCACGCTCGGCAAAGATACGATGAATATGGAAGTGACCGTGGATGCCAGCGAGATCCGAGCGATCCGCCTCGTGAACTTAAGCGAAGCCATCACAGCCTCCTATCCGCTCGTGTCGCCCTCTCTGGAAAAGATTGCGGCTCAGATTCTGGAAACACAATCTCTTGATGGCATCTCCTGTCCCGCAGAGAACCGCTACACCGCACAGCTGCTGCTCTCGGCAATCTCCGAAGCGCTTGCGACGGCGGCAGTATAAAGTACCGAAACTAAAACAGGCTGTGAAGTATCTGCACCCACGAACGGAATGCAAATTCTTCACAGCCTGTTTTTACTTTTATTTTAATTTTCCTTCGCCTTTGCAATCAGATAATACGGAATCGCTACGAATAAAATTCCGCCGACCATATTTCCGAGCGTTACAATCAGAAGATTATAGAAAAATCCGCCCATCGTGATGCCAGCCACCCCATTCTGATTCATCAGTCCGATGGAGAGGAAGGTCATATTCGCGATGCTATGCTCGAATCCGCAGGTAACGAACGTCGTCACGCAGCAGAAATTCATCGCAATTTTCGCACCCTCAGATTTCAGCTTTGTGCCACACCAGATCGCGACACAGACGCAGATATTACAGAGAATCGCTTTGGAAAACAGGTTCGCCGCCGATCCTCCCATCTTCGCAGCTGCTGTATTCGCAAAAAATGCTCCGATATCGCCACTTCCCGGAATGCCGGTCATCGTGAAAATCACTGCCGCGATGACAGATCCGACCAGATTGCCAAGCCAGCATACGATCCACAGCTTTGCGACCTGTCCCCAGGTCACGGTCTTCTTCAGGCCTCCGATCGTCATGACCAGATTATTACCGGTGAAAAGCTCTGCACCGCCCATCGTTACGAAGCAAAGGCCAACGGAGAAGACGATACCGCAGGCCAGCTTCGTCGCATAAGAACCGCCCCCGGTAAATACGCCTCCGACAATTCCCATCAGGATACTGCCAAGTGCAATATAAAGCCCCGCCAGCAGAGACATCATGATATATCCGGTAAAATTATGTTCCAGTAAATTTATTTTTCCTTTTGCGGCATTTCCCACCGCTGTCACTTCATCCTTAAACATTTCCGTCCTCCCGTTAAAACCCGGCGGGGCCGCCATGGTGCCACAGCCGCCCCGCCGAACTGATATTTATTCTATTTAACCGAATCAAGCAAGTCCCCTGCTTCAATTGCGCAAAGCAATAAGCAGTGGGCTGGGACTTGCTTGTATTGACTTTAGAACAGTCCGGAAATCTTGCCGGTCTCATCTACATCGATCCGCTCTGCAGCCGGACGCTTCGGCAGACCCGGCATCGTCATGATCTCGCCGGTCAGCGCTACGATGAAGCCTGCGCCTGCGGAAATCTTCAGGTTGCGGACAGTTACCTCAAAGTCGGTCGGTGCGCCGAGCTTCGTCTGATCGTCTGTCAGAGAGTACTGCGTCTTTGCTACACAGATCGGGCAGTTGGCATAGCCCATATCCTCAAGCTGCTTTGCCTGCTTCTGCGCGTTTGCAGTCAGAACCGCCTTCTTGCCACCGTAAATCTTCTGAACGATCTGGTTCAGCTTATCCTCGATGCTGCCCTCAAGCTCGTAGCTGTAAGTGAAATCATTCGGCTCCTCGCACAGACGGATGACTTCCTCTGCGAGCTTGATTCCGCCTTCGCCGCCCTTTGCCCATACTTCAGACAGTGCTACATTTACGCCAAGCTCTCTGCACTTGGACTCTACAAAGTCAAGCTCTGCCTTCGTGTCAGTCGGGAATGCATTGAT
>JAQXGF010000010.1 GCA_029006155.1 Lachnospiraceae bacterium | reverse complement strand
ATATAAGCGATTGCCACATCATCCACCGGGAAGATACCATTCTTTCCACCGGCTTCAATGGCCATATTTGCAATAGTAAAACGATCATCCATGGAAAGGTTCTTAATTCCCTCACCCACAAATTCCATGGATTTATAAAGGGCACCATCCACACCGATCTTACCGATGATATGTAAAATCACATCCTTACCGCTGACCCATTTGGAAGGCTTTCCGACAAGGTTGAACTTAATAGCGGATGGAACCTTAAACCAGGCTTTTCCCGTTGCCATACCGGCTGCCATATCCGTACTTCCCACACCGGTGGAAAATGCGCCGAGCGCTCCGTAAGTACAGGTGTGGGAATCTGCGCCGATGATGACATCGCCAGCTACCGTCAGTCCTTTTTCCGGAAGCAACGCATGCTCGATTCCCATCTCTCCTACGTCAAAATAATTGGTAATCTCATGACGACATGCAAATTCGCGCACACATTTGCAGTGTTCTGCGGACTTGATATCCTTGTTCGGGATAAAGTGGTCCATTACCAGTGCGATTTTATCCTTATCAAATACAGAATCGTCCTTCAGCTTCTCGATCTCATGGATCGCTACCGGTGACGTGATATCATTTCCCAGCACCAGATCCAGATTCGCCTCGATGAGCTGACCGGCCTCTACATGATCCAGGCCAGCGGCTGCTGCCAGAATCTTCTGCGTCATTGTCATTCCCATGAACGTATTTCCTCCTCTAAAAAAATCCCCGGAAATGTTTCGTTCCCGGGGATTACTGCATTGACGGGTATCTTAGTTGTTGATCAGCTTATCCTCGCCGTTCCAGCTGTACAGCTTACGGATCTCCTCGCCGACCTTCTCTGACGGATGCTCTGCGGCCAGCTTACGCATAGCCTTGAAGTGTACCTGAGATCCTGCAGAAGACATATCCAGCAGGAACTCTTTTGCGAAGGTACCATCCTGGATATCCTTCAGGATCTTCTTCATGGTCTTCTTTGTCTCCTCTGTGATCAGCTTCGGTCCGGTAATGTAGTCGCCGTACTCTGCTGTGTTGGAGATGGAGTATCTCATTCCAGCGAAACCAGACTGATAGATCAGGTCAACGATCAGCTTCATCTCATGGATGCACTCGAAGTATGCGTTTCTCGGATCGTAGCCAGCCTCAACCAGAGTCTCAAAGCCTGCCTGCATCAGTGCGCAAACACCACCGCAAAGGACAGCCTGCTCACCGAACAGGTCGGTCTCAGTCTCGGTACGGAAGGTCGTCTCCAGAACACCTGCTCTTGCGCCACCGATTGCCAGTGAGTAAGCCAGTGCCAGATCCAGAGCTTTTCCGGTATAATCCTGCTCTACTGCTACCAGACACGGAACACCCTTTCCTGCCTGATACTCGCTTCTTACGGTATGACCCGGTCCCTTCGGAGCGATCATCGTAACATCTACGTTCTTCGGCGGAACGATGCAACCGAAATGGATGTTGAAGCCATGTGCGAACATCAGCATGTTGCCTTCCTCAAGGTTCGGCTCGATGTCATTCTTGTAAAGAGCTGCCTGCTTCTCATCGTTGATCAGGATCATGATGATATCAGCCTGCTTTGCAGCCTCTGCTGCTGTATATACCTTAAAGCCCTGTGCCTCAGCCTTTGCCCAGGATTTACTTCCCTCGTACAGACCGATAATCACATCGCAACCAGACTCTTTTAAGTTCAGCGCATGTGCATGTCCCTGGCTTCCATAACCAATTATTGCAATTTTCTTTCCATCCAGAAGGGAAAGATTGCAGTCTTTCTGATAAAAAATTCTTGCTGCCATTTTTTCGTCTCCTCTTTTTGTATTGATATTTATTAGCTTGCATCCGGATCAGACACTGTCCCACCCGGTCGTAAGTTACCCAGTTATAAGGAACGGAAAACCGTTCCATTTACAGATAACGGATGTCATCTGCTCCTCTGGAAAGTCCGGTGATCCCTGTGCGGGCCAGCTCCAGAATCTCATAGCCGTCCAGCAGCTTCAGGAATGCATCCAGCTTTGACTGCTGACCGGTCAGCTCTATAATGAGGGAATCCTTGCCGACATCGATAATATTTCCCCGGAAAATATTTGCAATCGTGATCACCGACTGACGGTCATGCGCATCCGCACGTACCTTTACCAGTACCAGTTCACGATTGACACTGTTCTCATCTTCGAGCACCTTAATATCTACGACATCAATCAGCTTTGCCAGCTGCTTTACGATCTGATCCAGAATCTGCTCATCACCGCGTGCCACAACGGTCATGCGGGAATAGCGCGGATCAGCGGTCTCACCTACCGTGAGGCTGTCAATGTTATAGCCACGGCGGGAGAAAAGACCTGCCACACGGCTCAACACGCCGGAAGTATTGTCCACCAGCAATGATAACACTCTTCTATTCATATGTATATACCTCTGTTCTTAGTGAAAACTTTCTTCCTATTTTAACAAGTCCTCTGCACTTTGTCAATCCCCACCGTCCAATTAACGCAATGAAGTGTTATACGAATCTGTGGCCTGCCGTTCAGAACGTCCGCCTTTTAAAAAAGGGACGCCCCTCAGACGCCCCTCTCCTTTTTACTTGAAATAGCTCACCAGTGCGTTCGCCACTGCCTTCGCCATTGCCTCTTTGTTCTTATTGTAATAGTCCATATCGTCCTTGTCGTCAATGAATGCCGTCTCGAGCAGTCCGTAGGAGACGCCCTTCGCCTGACAGGTCTTGGCATTGAACAGTCCGGAAGACTTGAAGATTCCGGTGCCGCCGCCCCATACCTTGAAGCCGGTCTTCGCCACTGCCGCTACGATATTTTTATCGATCGTATAATTCTTCTTTCCAGAATTGATATACATACCGACGCCCTTGAAGTTTCCATCGCCCTTGAGATCCTTGCTTGCGGCTGCGGTCGCATTAAAGTGAATCTCCAGCACATAATCATAATCCTTCAGATTTGGGATCGGTCCGGACTTCTTGCCGGACATGACCTGATAGAGATCATAGTTCTGGTCGCATAAAGTCACATGCAGGTTCGCACCAGACAATGCGTTGTAGATCAGCTTCGCAAATTCCCGCGTATATTGATACTCATAATACGTCGTCTTTCCGATCGTCGCCGTCGCGCCTGCATCCCCCTGCCCGTGACCGGAGAGAATCAGGATCTTGGCGCCGTTGCCCTTGCCGCTCGGATCATCCTCGGTCTGACTGTTATCATCCGGCTGGGACGTGTCTTTTACCGCCACTCCGTCTGCACCGATGACATAGCCATTAACCGTCGTACTCACTGCCATCTTTCCATCGGACAGGAAATAATATTGCTTTCCGTCGATCGTCTGCAGGCCGGTCTGCATCACACCGCTCTTCAGATAATACTTGTTCGCGCCGATCGTCACAAACCCGTGCTGCCGCACGCCATTCTCATCAAAATAATATTTCTTGCCGCCGATCGTCTTCCAG
>JAQXGF010000009.1 GCA_029006155.1 Lachnospiraceae bacterium | reverse complement strand
ACTCCGGCAGGCACCATCAACTGCAAGTTCTGGGGCCTTGGCGCTGACGGTACCGTAGGTGCAAACAAGAACTCCATCAAGATCATCGGCGACAACACCGATATGTACGCACAGGCTTACTTCGATTATGACTCCAAGAAGTCCGGCGGTGTTACAATGTCTCACCTGCGTTTCGGTAAGTCCCCGATTAAGTCCACCTATCTGATCCACAAGGCAAACTTCGTAGCCTGCCACAATCCGTCCTATGTACGCAAGTACAACATGGTACAGGAGCTGGTAGACGGTGGTACATTCCTCCTGAACTGCCCGTGGGATATGGAAGGACTGGAACATCACCTTCCGGGTCAGGTGAAGAAATTCATCGCAGACCACAACATCAAGTTCTATGTGATCGACGGTATCAAGATCGGTAAGGAGATCGGACTTGGCGGACGTATCAACACCGTTCTGCAGTCTGCATTCTTCAAACTGGCAAACATCATCCCGGAGGAGCAGGCAATCGAGCTGATGAAGGCTGCTGCAAAGGCTACTTACGGACGTAAGGGTGATGCAATCGTTCAGATGAACTACGATGCAATTGACGCCGGCGCTAAGCAGGTTGTTGAGGTTCAGGTTCCGGAGAGCTGGAAGAACGCTGAGGATGAGGATATCATCGCAAAGGCTGTTACCGGCAAGAGACAGGACGTTGTAGATTTCGTAAATAACATCCAGCATGCAGTCAATGCTCAGGAGGGTAATAATCTTCCGGTATCTGCATTCAAGGATTATGTAGATGGTACCACACCGTCAGGTGCAGCTGCATTCGAGAAGCGTGGTATCGCAGTGGATATCCCGGTATGGAATCCGGAGAATTGTATCCAGTGTAACAGATGTTCCTACGTCTGCCCGCATGCAGTTATCCGTCCGGTTGCTATGACCGAGGCTGAGGTTGCTGCTGCTCCGGAAGGAACAAAGACTCTGCCGATGACCGGTATGGCTGATTACAAGTTTGCAATTGTTGTATCTGCGCTTGACTGTACCGGATGCGGTTCCTGTGTAAATGTCTGCCCGGGCAAGAAGGGTGCAAAGGCAATCGCCATGGAGAACAAGGAAGCAAACGCAGGATGCCAGGCTGCATTTGATTATGCAGTAGAGCTGCCGGCAAAGGCTGATGTAGTAGAGAAGTTCAAAGAGAACACCGTTAAAGGTTCCCAGTTCAAGCAGCCGCTGCTCGAGTTCTCCGGCGCTTGTGCAGGATGTGGCGAGACTCCGTATGCGAAGCTGATCACACAGCTGTTCGGTGACAGAATGTACATCGCAAACGCTACCGGATGCTCCTCTATCTGGGGTAACTCTTCACCGTCCACACCGTACACGGTAAACGAAAAGGGACAGGGTCCGGCATGGTCCAACTCTCTGTTCGAGGACAACGCAGAGTTCGGTTATGGTATGCTGCTTGCTCAGAACGCAATCAGAGATGGCCTGAAGGCAAAGGTTGAGGCTCTCGTAGCTGGCGATGCTCCGGCAGACGTCAAGGAAGCTGGTCAGGCATGGCTGGATACCTACGCAGTAGGTGCTACCAACGGTACTGCTACTGAGAAGCTGATCGCGGCTCTTGAGGCATGCGGATGCGAGAAGGCTCAGGATATCCTGAAGAACAAGGATTACCTTGGCAAGAAGTCCCAGTGGATCTTCGGTGGTGACGGATGGGCATACGATATCGGATTCGGCGGTGTTGACCACGTACTTGCAAGCGGCAAGGACATCAACATCATGGTATTCGATACCGAGGTTTACTCCAACACCGGTGGACAGGCTTCCAAGTCCACACAGCCGGGTGCAGTTGCACAGTTCGCTGCTGGCGGTAAGGAAGTAAAGAAGAAAGATATGGCAAGCATCGCAATGAGCTACGGCTATGTATACGTTGCTCAGATCGCTATGGGTGCAGATTACAACCAGACCGTTAAGGCTCTCGCAGAGGCAGAGGCTTATCCGGGACCGTCCCTGATCATTGCTTACGCTCCGTGTATCAACCATGGTATCAAGAAGGGCATGAGCAAGGCTCAGACAGAGGAAGAGCTGGCTGTAAAGGCTGGTTACTGGCATCTGTTCCGCTTCAATCCGGCTGCTGATAACAAGTTCACCCTGGATTCCAAGGCTCCGACAGGAGATCTGATGGAGTTCCTGAACGGTGAGGTTCGTTACAACTCCCTGAAGAGAGCAAATCCGGAAAGAGCTGAGAAGCTGTTTGCGAAGAATGCTGAGTGCAATAAGGAAAGATATGAATATCTGAACAGACTGATTACCCTTTACGGTAAGCAGGACTGATTTCGATAAGAGTCCAAGCGAAGTTTTAAGGAGGGGGCGCTGCGTATGCGGCGCCTCTTTTTCTGCGGTTTACAGTTTCCGTTTTCTATGCTATTATGAAAGATACCGGCAAGAAGAGACGAACCTGTGTTTTGTGTCCGGGGACGTGACTGTTTCACCGAATCAGATTTGCCGGAAAAAAGAAGGTGTTTTGGTGCGTTTGGAATGTGGAAAGGGAAGCATGGAGAAAAGAGGATTCGCGGCAACATTCACAGATCTGTTACTTGCACTCACCGGTTGCCTTTTTATCCTGAGTGCATCGGTCGTACTCGTGCTGAATATCCGGGTGATTTACTATCATGATATGGATGCGTTACATCTGACCGAAGAAGTCGATCTGACGAAAGAGCAGATCCGGGAAAACTATGATGCCCTGATCGATTACAACCTGTTCTGGACGGGAGAAGATACCCTGCAGTTTCCCGATTTTCCGATGTCGGAGAACGGGCGGATCCATTTTGCGGAGGTGCGGCGGATTTTTATTGCGCTGCAGTATCTGATGCTTGGATCGGCAGCTGTGTTTTTTATCGGAGAATGGGGAAAACTGCGAAGGGGAAGCCGTCGCAGCCTGAAGCTGACAGCGATTCTTTCGATTGCTCTGCCGCTTGCGGCCGGAGCGATGATCGCAGCCAACTGGGAGGCATTCTTTGTCGGATTTCACCATGTGATGTTTTCCAATGACTACTGGCTCTTTGATCCGGCGACCGACCCGGTGATATTGATTTTACCGGACGCATTTTTTCTGCATTGCGCGGTGTGGATCCTGGCCTTCGTGCTGGTGGGAAGCATGTTGTGCATGAGTGGTTACTGTTTGTGCAATTTAAAGCAGGAGAATCGCCGGATCCGGTAAAAACAGAAAGCAATGAATGGGCGTGCAAAAAATAAAAGACGAGTAAAATAAATGGAACAGGAAATACAAAAGAGAACGAACGGAAACAGACTGTAAAATAAATTTATCAGCAGGCAAGAATATTGATATAGAAAAACAGGAAAAAATCAGAAAAACGGAGGAACTTAAATGAATCTTGAAAAATTACCGCAGTACCGTCTGCTCAAGCGGGAGACGCTGACGGATATCCATACCGAGGGGTATCTTCTGGAGCACCGGAAGACACATGCACACGTACTCGTGCTGGAAAATGACGATGAGAATAAGGTATTCAACATCGCATTCCGCACGCCGCCGGCGGACAGTACGGGAGTGGCACACATCGTCGAGCATACTGTTTTGTGTGGAAGCCGGGAATTTCCGACAAAGGACCCGTTCGTCGAACTGGTAAAAGGTTCGCTGAATACGTTTCTGAATGCGATGACTTACCCGGATAAGACGATGTATCCGCTCGCAAGCTGCAACGATACCGATTTCTGCAACCTGATGCATGTCTATCTGGATGCAGTATTCTATCCGAATATTTATAAGAAAGAAGCGATCTTCCGCCAGGAGGGCTGGAACTATGAGCTCGAATCTCCGGACGCGGAGCTGACTTACAATGGCGTCGTGTACAATGAGATGAAGGGAGCCTTTTCTTCTCCGGAAGAGGTGCTGGAGCGGGAAATCATGAATACACTTTTCCCGGATACGCCATATGGAGTCGAGTCGGGCGGAGATCCGGACTGCATCCCGCAGCTGACCTATGAGCAGTACCTCGATTTTCATCGGAAATATTACCATCCGTCGAACAGTTATATTTATCTCTACGGGGACATGGACTTTGAGGAGCGCCTGAACTGGATGGACGAGCATTACCTGAGCCGGTTTGACGCGCTCAAAGTGGAGTCTGAGATTCCGATGCAGAAGCCGTTTGGAGAAATGCGTCGCTTGATGCGGGAGTATCCGGTGGCAGAGGAAGATCCGGCCGAGGATGCAACTTACCTGACCTACAATGTCGTCGTCGGCACGAGTCTGGACGTGGAGCTGTCCAATGCGTTTGCAGTGCTCGATTACGCGCTGCTGTCCTCACCGGGAGCGGTGCTGAAGCAGGCGTTGCTGGATGCGGGGATCGGGACGGATATCATGAGTTCTTACGAGAGCGGTATTTTGCAGCCAACGTACAGCATCATCGCGAAAAATGCAAATGCGAAGGACGAAGCGCGTTTTGTACAGATCATCCGTGACACACTGACAAAGACGGAAGAGCAGGGGATTGATAAAAAGGCACTGCTGGCGGGCATCAATACGATGGAGTTCAAGGCACGTGAAGCGGACTACGGGGCATACCCGAAAGGGCTGATGTACGGACTGGATGTGTTTGACAGCTGGCTGTACGATGCCGGACGTCCGTTTGATTACCTGCGGTTTGATGTGTACGAACAGCTGAAGAAGGATGTGGAGACCGGCTATTTTGAAGAGCTGATCCGGAAGTATCTTCTGAACAACACACATGGCACAATACTGACCGCGGTGCCGAAGCGCGGTCTGACTGCCAGAAAGGATGCACTTCTGGCAGAAAAACTGCAGGCATACAAGGCATCGCTTTCCGAAGAAGAAGTGCTGGCGCTTGTCGAGAAGACGAAGCAGCTCAAAGCATTTCAGGAAGCACCGCAGACGCCGGAAGAGCTGCGTATGATCCCGATGCTGAAGCGTGAGGATATCGGAAAAAAGGCGGCAGGCTTCCAGAATACCGAGTATGAGTGGGAAGGTGTAAAGGTCCTGCACCACGATGTATTTTCCAATGGGATCGCCTATCTCGACCTGCTCTTTGACATCCGTCGTGTGGCAGGAGAGGATATCCCGTATCTGGGCGTATTAAAGGCAATGCTCGGCATGGTCGACACGGAACACTACACCTATCAGGAATTGAATAACGAGATCAACGGCAATACCGGTGGCATTTCCGCAGGACTCAGTCTTTACCCGAAGAAGGGTGAAAATGCAATCCGGGCATTTGCAGGCATCCGGGCGAGTGTACTGTATGAGAAACTGCCATATGCGTACCAGATAGCAGAAGAGATCGCACTGCACTCGAAGTTTGACGATGACCGGAGGATGTATGAGATTCTGGCAAAACTCAAATCCCGCCTTTCCATGCAGCTTGCTGCGAACGGACACCGGAGTGCGGGAACCCGTGCACTGTCCTATTTTTCACAGTTCTCTGCATTTAGCGATGCGGTAGGCGGGATTGGATTTTATCAGCTCGTCGCAGATCTGGCGGATCATTTTGAAGAGAAGAAGGATGCTCTGCGCGCGAAGCTGCAGGAGCTGATCGGTGAGCTGTTCTGTAAAGAAGGGCTGTTTGTCAGCCTGACCTGCGATGCGGACGGACTGGCAGCGATGCGGGAGCCGTTCACCGAATTTTATGAGGCACTGCCGCACGCGACAGCTGCGCAGAAGGAAAATGCCCTTGTGCTTTCCAGAAAAAACGAGGGCTTTACGACAGCCGGACAGGTACAGTTCGTCGCGCGCGCCGGAAATTTTGCAAAGGCAGGCTTTGCATATACCGGACTGCTTCAGATCGTGAAAGTCATGATGAACTACGACTACCTGTGGCAGAACATCCGTGTGCTCGGAGGAGCCTACGGCTGCATGTCGGCATTCGGAAGAGGCGGCGATACGATGTTTGTTTCTTACCGCGACCCGAAGCTGGCGAAGACAAATGAAGTCTATGACGGCATCCCGGCCTATCTGGAGCAGTTTGAGGCGGATGAGCGTGAGATGACAAAGTACATCATCGGAACGATCAGTGAGCTGGATACGCCGCTGACCCCGTCCATGAAGGGCAGCCGTTCCCTGAATGCATATTTTTCTGAGATCACAGAGGAAGAAGTGCAGAAGGAGCGCGATGAGATACTGAATGCGACCTGTGAGCAGATCCGTGCACTGGCCCCGCAGATCCGTGCCGTGCTCGACCAGCAGAATCTCTGCGTCATCGGAAATGAGCAGAAGATTAAGGAAAATAAGGAACTGTTTGAGCACATTGCGCCGCTGTGCTAGTGTTTGCATAGGCCGGCTCTGCCTGGATGAAATGTCTGCAAAAATAGCAGAGAATTTTGATAATAATCATTGGTGATAAAATAAGAAGAGGCTGTATCACAAAAAAGAGGAAGTATATATGGAAAGTGCAAATTTTAAATCCGGTTTTGCGACCCTGATCGGCAGGCCAAACGTCGGAAAATCGACCCTGATGAACCATCTGATCGGTCAGAAGATCGCGATCACATCAAACAAGCCGCAGACGACGCGGAACCGTATCCAGACAGTCTATACCTCGAAACAGGGGCAGATCGTATTTCTGGATACGCCTGGCATCCACAAGGCGAAAAATAAGCTCGGGGAGTATATGGTAAGCGTAGCAGAGCAGACGTTGAAAGAGGTCGATGTCGTGCTCTGGCTCGTGGAGCCGACGGATTT